>NZ_JAAZQY010000024.1:0-41215 GCF_012371315.1 Acinetobacter sp. A1 | reverse complement strand
CTTGCCACTACTGAATCGACATAGACAAAATGAGCACTTATGCAAATATTTGTCTATATTTTTAGTTATAGTTAATTACTCTTCATTTCTAAGCAGCACCCAACCCTGTTCGACCAATTGTGCTTTGATCTGCTGTTGGGAACTGCTCAACTGTTTTTGTGCAATATTCATGGAATTTATCTCACTAATTTTGAGTATTTGCTGTGTTTAATAGCACTCATCAAGCTGAAACTTCAGGTTAAGCCGTGGCAAGCTGCTGTGCTGATGTAGTCAAAGCACTTTGAAAATGTTGTTGAATTACAGCTCTGCGCAGCTTGCCGTTATCAGTCAGCATGTGATTGGTTAAAGAAAAGGCTTGTGGCGCACGACACCATTGCTGAATTTGGGCATAGTCAGGCATACGCGTATTGGCGCGCTGAATAGCGGTAGCCAGCTGTGCATCTGAAGTTTCTGCTGCAGCATAAATCACCGCAGATAAATAAGGCTGTGCTTCGCCAAATATGGCAATCTGCTGAATTTCGGATTCACTCAGACTATTAGCTTCAACCCATTCAGGGGAAATATTGCGCCCAAAGCTACTGATAATGACTTGTTTGATACGCCCTGTAATATAAAGATAACCCTCTGCATCGAAATAGCCTGCATCACCTGTGTGAATTTCTGCGACCTCTGTTTGACCTGCTTGCAGCTCATGCATATAACCCAGCATGGCATTGCCTTTCACCACCACTTCACCATTGGCGGCAATTTTGACCTGTACATGCGGCAACACTCGTCCCACACTGCCAATTTTTCTGGCTTCAGGCACATTCAGACTGACCACTGAAGCACATTCAGACAAGCCATAACCTTCATAAACAGGTAAATTAAACTGCTGTGATTGTTTCAATAAATCTGCCGATACCTTGCCCCACCCACTGCAATAAATTTGAGCGAGCTCAAATCCACATCGGCATTTAAGGCTAAATATTCCACAATCGCCTTAAGCATTTGCGGTAATAAAATCACGCTTTCAATCTGATATTTTTGTACGGCATGCACAAAACGTGTGACATCAAACTGATGATTGGACATCAAACCAAATTGATTCACCTCGCCAACCACCACCGTACGCCCCATGTTTAAGGACACATACACGCCTGCAATATTTTCCAATAAGGTTGCAAAGGGAATTAGGCATAAATGCCGCCCAAGTTGGCTGCTTTGCAATGCTTGACTCAATGCAGTGGTAATCGACAGAATAGTTGCGGCAGATAAACACACACCTTGGGTGTGCCCGTGCTGCCTGATGTATAGGTAACTTTAACAGGGTGCGCTACAGCCCTAAATGTCTCGTGCGGTGATGCATCCAGCTGTTGTACGCTAAATAGTTGCCCTTGAAATAACGCAGATGTAGCCTGAGTTTGTAGCTGCATTTCTCCAAGGACAGGCTGTAAAACTTGTGGAATTTCAGCTGAATCACTTAACACACACAACAAATCGGTCTGACTGTCTTGCAATAAATGTTGTATCTGTGCGGCTGTGAAAAACAAAGGCACTGGTATCACGGTCATGCCTGCTTTTTGAGCAGCCAAATCCACCACAATCCAATCTACTGTATTGCTGCCCCACAGCGCTAAACGCTGTGCCTTAGAGTGGCTAAACTCAAGACTTAGTTGCGTTACCCGTTGCTGTAAATCTGCATAACTGAGTGTCTTCTGTGCAGTCACAATAGCTTCACGATCAGGAAACTGTTGCGCATGGCGTGCAAGCGATTCAAACAAGTGCTGCATGGGTTTACCTTCTATACTGTGCTTCATCTGTTCAGGCTGAACAATCTGAATGAACATTTAGTTCTGAAAATGGTACTGTGGCTGTGTTACTGCGAAAGCTGCGGCAACATTAATAGCAAGCACATAAGGTTTCTGCTGATAATAGCTACCCCATTGTTGCTGTGCTGCGCCCAATACTTCTAGATTTGCCTTTTCCAACACATGAAAATGCAGCCCCATGTTTTGCAACACATAACGCACGGCGGCAGTACCTGTGCAAACTGCCCACTGCACATTGTTTTGTGATAAATAAAACACCAAAAAAGCCACCATCAATTTAGCTTTACTCATGTCTTGCGCTGCCAAGTTGCCAATTTCGACAATCTGGGTTCTGGATACAGGCATTGCACTGAGCTGACTTAAAATATTTTCGATGGGTGCATCTAAATACTGTTCTAAAAAAGCATGTGCGGTTTTGAGCTGCTGCAGACCAATCGCGACTTGTATTTCAGCATCGGCATAGCCTGCAAAAAGCGTGTCTGAAAAACTGGAAATACTTGCCTGATAGACTTTCTGATATTTATCACGAATAAAGTTTTCCAGTGCCCAGCGTTCAGTGGCACTACGCTCCACAGTTTTGATGCTTAAATGCTGTGTGCTATTTTCTATATAAATTGCTGGGACAGTATCCGCTGTTTGTGCTGAATAAGTCGGTTTGAAATGTGGCTCTAGTAAAGGTATCGTTTGTAGATATTTATGCAAACCACAGGCTTGCTGATTTTTTTTCTGACTAAAATGAACATCCAAAAAATGCGCTGTGCTAGATGAATGTCCATCAAAACTAAACTTGATCATGTGCATGAGGTTGTATCTGAAATCACTCAAGGATCAAGATAGAAACCCAAACTTAAACAAAACTTAAGCCGCTACAAACTGTCACAATTCCAATTTTTATTCGCACAAAAAAAGGAGCTGATGGCTCAACTCCTCATTTTTCAAAAACAGCGCTCGGAAATCCAATTGAGCGCTCAGCCTCTAATCTTAATAAGCGTATGATGCAATGGCTGTCGCAATTGGTTTATCTTCATCATTCACCATGGTCATGCGCATGGTACAGCCTTTACGACCTAAGCGTAGGGTTTCTGCACGGGCAATAAAATATTTACCACGTCCTGGTGCTAAATAATCTACTCGCATATCTACTGTGGCCAAACGGGTAACTTTTTTAATGGTATCGGGCAAGGTTTCAGGTTCTGTCTTTTTATACAACTCTCCCATCGCCACAATCCCACCCACACTGTCCAAAATAGTTGCAGCCACGCCGCCATGTAAAATTTGAAATGCGACATTGCCCACCATATAAGGCTGCATTTCAATATAGGCTTCAATTTGACCATCCACCACACGCATATTCATGCCATTGTGCTGAAAAAATGGCGAGCTATTAAAGGCATGAACCAATTGTCTTAGCACAACATCTATATCCACCTTCGCACCCAAATGTATATTTCCAGTCCAGCTTTTCTCTGCATTACTCATAACGTGCCCAAATGTCCAAACAACTCAATTTCCAAACAATAAAAACAGCCAATGTATGCCCAAATCAAACTTAAGGGGCTACAATAGTCTCCTAGTTTAATACTGATCAGCGAGATTTTTATGACCTACACGTTCAATCGTCCTGCATTTCCTGCCACTCGTATGCGTCGTATTCGTAAAAATGATCAATTACGCGCCATGGTGCGTGAAACGCATCTAACGACTGATCACCTGATTTACCCTGTATTTGTTTTACCAGGTCAGAATCAAACCCAAGATATTCCAAGTATGCCGAATATCCAGCGCTTATCTGCCGACTTATTACTGAAAAAAGCCGAGCGTTTAATGCAGCTGGGCGTGACCAAACTGGCTTTGTTTCCAGTGACTCCTCAAGAAGACAAAAGCCTGACTGCAGAAGCAGCATGGCGTGAAGATGGCTTGGTGCAAAACACGCTCCGCCTGCTAAAAAAAGAATTACCAGACATGGTACTGATTACCGATGGCGCACTTGACCCTTACACCACCCATGGTCAAGACGGCATTATTGATGACACAGGTTATGTGCTGAATGATGAAACCGTTGAATGTCTGATTAAGCAAGCCTTAAGCCATGCTGAAGCGGGTGCTGACGTGGTTGCACCAAGTGACATGATGGATGGTCGCATCGGTGCTATTCGTCAGGCCTTAGAAAGCAACGGCCATATTTACACCTCAATTATGGCCTACTCTGCCAAATATGCCTCTAGCTTTTACGGCCCATTCCGTGATGCGGTCGGCTCTGCAAGTAACCTAAAAGGTGGCAATAAATACAATTATCAAATGGATATTGGCAACCGTGCCGAAGCCTTGCATGAAATTGCACTGGATATTCAAGAAGGTGCAGACATGGTCATTGTTAAACCTGGTATGCCCTATTTAGACATCGTACGTGAAGTGAAAGATACTTTTGCTGTACCTACATTTGTATATCAGGTCAGTGGTGAATATGCCATGCTTGCTGCAGCCATTCAAAATGGCTGGTTGTCGGACAGCGTGATTATTGAATCACTGATGAGCTGCCGCCGTGCGGGTGCAGATGGTATTTGGACATACTTTGCCGAAGAAGCTGCGCTCAAACTTAAAGACATGGCATAAACAGGCGAGCTTTCATGCATATTGCAATCATTGGTGCAGGCATCAGCGGTTTGTTGTCTGCACTTGAACTGGTAGAGCAAGGTTGCTCTATCAGTATTTTTGATCAACAACAGGCAGCTCAAGCCGCGTCATGGGCGGGCGGTGGGATTCTTTCTCCCATGTATCCGTGGCGCTATCCTCAAGCGGTTAATGACTTAGCCAAATTTGCCAAACCACAATACCTCGCGTGGAATGAAAAACTCAAACCAATTAGTGGCATTGATTTTGAAATCCATGAAACAGGCATGTTAATTTTTGATGAAGATGATTTTGAGATTGGTCTAAATTATGCTACGCAGCATAATGAGCCAATGCAGCAGTGTGACTATTTAAATCAGGAACAACTTGAACAAGTTAACCCGCACATTGCTGCAAAATTTAAACACGCCTTGTATTTTTCGCAATTGGCCAATGTGCGTAATCCACGCTTATTGCAATCTTTGACCCAATACTTAAAGCAGCATCCCAAAGTACAGTTTTTTGAGCATTGCCCTATCCAGCAATTTCAGTTGCAAGGCGATCAGGCGCAAGCCATCCAAAGTACAGATGGTCAGTTGCACCATGCAGATCACTTTATTGTCACCACAGGGGCATGGTCACAGCAATGGGCAGCACAACTTGGTTTAAGTATTCCTGTACAGCCTGTTCAAGGACAGATGCTACTGTTTAAAACCCCTGTGCAATGGTTGCCTACCATGTGCATGAACAAAGTGATGTACCTCATTCCACGTCGTGACGGACATGTGTTGTGCGGTTCAAGTATGCGTCAAGTCGGTTTTGATACTCGCCCTGACCCTCAAATTAAACAGGATATTTTAAGCGCCTGTTTAGAAATGGTGCCTGAATTGGCGCAGTTCCCAATTGTGAAACAATGGGCGGGGTTACGTCCCGCTTCACCAACAGGTGTGCCTTATATAGGTCAAACGCCAAACTTTAACAATGTTTGGTTAAATTTTGGACATTTCCGTAATGGCTTATGTATGGGTACAGCCTCAGCACAGCTATTAAGGCAACTCATGCTTGGGCAAGAGACTTTGGTCAACCCTGCAGCCTATGACCCGAAACAGCTACAAGCTGATCCAATCTGCGCATAACACTCAGCACATTCCCCTCTTTTATTTTGAGGGTACTGCTGAACCCAAACAAGCCTCTAACGCCTGTGCAAGTTTTGGATATTTAAAACGGTAACCTGCCTGCGCTAAAGCTTGCGATTCAACATATTGTCCATTTAAGACCAATTGTGATTGTTCACCCAGTAACCAGCGCAGTACCAAAGCTGGCAGCACAAACAATGGGCGGCGCTTTAACAACTGTGCTGCCGTTTCTGCAAAATATTGCTGACTGCTCATTTCAGGTGCCACCACATTCAAAATTTGTGCCTCAACAGGATTGGTCATCAGCCATAAAATAGCCTCTAAAACATCTTGCAAATGCACCCATGCCACAGGTTGACGTCCATGCCCAATCCGCCCGACAGCATTTAATCGAATCGGCAATAACATTTGTGGCAGAATTCCACCGCCACGTCCAAAGACCACGCCTAAACGAATAATTTTGGTATTTTGCTGACTAAAACTTAAAGCGGCTTGTTCCCATTGCTGGCACAGCTGTGACATAAAAATATCTTGTGGGTGACTTTGCTCAGTGCAAGGCTGTTGCCACTGCTCAGTGGGATCAATACCGTAATAACCGACTGCAGAACCTGAAATAATACATTTGGGGAAAATACGGCGCTTTTGCAAATATTCATACAGCTGTAGTGTGGTTTGCACCCGACTTTCAATGAGTTGTTGTTTTCTGGCAGTCGTCCATCTGCCCTTTCCAATACTTTCACCCGCCAAATTAATGACATAATCAATCTGATCGGTGTCGAGTTCATCCAGGTGCTGAATCCAACGTAATTGGGGATGTTTAGATACTCGATTGGGCTGTCGAGTCAGCCCCACCACGCGATAATCTTGTGCCAATAAAAATGGCAACAACTGTGAACCAATAAAACCACTTGCCCCTGTAACCAGCACCAACGGTTTATACATCGCTCAGTCTCTGCAGTATGAGAATATGCTGTTAGCTATACGTGATTTCAACCGATTGTTCAAGTCTGAGCCAAATCATCATAGCTGGAGGAGCCGAGTTTCATAAAGGTCTTATGCAGTTTGATCAGTGCCGACCAAACATTTTGACTACCATGCGCTGCGCCTGTTTACCGTAAAACCAGTAGGTCAGCAGATACAATGGAATTGCAATCAGTAAGAACATGATCACCACCACACTCATAAATTGTGGTTGTTGCAAATATTGTAAAAAATCTTGCCAGATACTTGGGTTCTGCCGTGAAAAAATCACCAAACCTAACAATAAAAAGGCCAAGTTATAGCCCCAAAAAATCAGGCTAAAGCCTAAAGTAAATTTTTTACGTTCAGCATCGGAAGGTGCACGGCGTTGTTGCTTTAAAAATTTATACAGTACCAAAATCATTGCCGCCAAATAAGGTACTGCCGTTAAAATACCGCCTACACCTGCAGGTAAAAGTGCAGCCAATACGCCACAAATACAGGTCATCACAAAGCAATATAGGAAAAACCAAAGAAAATAACGGCTTAGCGATGGCATAGTGCAAACTCAAACAAAAGATTCAAACTAGTATAAAAAAAATTGATTTTTTTTTCATGAGATTGTCAACCGAATCGCAACGCATGGCGTTATATAGGCTACAAGGTCACAACAACCGTTAATGTGTATTGGCATCCACAATATTTTCGGTGACCTGACTAAAGCAATAAATCGCATGCAGTAAAGTTTTGAACAGCAGCCAAAGCTTTACTGCATCGCAAGTTTTCTTTGACCGACGATTTCATCATCACTCGAATCGTCGGTCTTTATTTTTTTGATCTTCTATTTTTAGATACGAGCACCTAAGTCGGTTCACTCAAATAACAATTACGCCCTGCCCGTTTTGCACGATAAAGCGCCCGATCTAAATCATGCAGAAATTTCATCTTATCATCTGTAGGCTCAATAACGGCTGTTTTTACACCCATACTGATCGTGACATGCGGTGCAATTGGAGATTGTGCATGCTCAATATGTGCATCACGAATGTTTTGTAGGATGCGATTGGCCAATTCTGCTACAGACTCTGCCGAGGTGTCTGGCAAAATCATCACAAACTCTTCTCCACCAAATCGTGCCACAACATCTCTAGGACGTGACAAAGAAGATTTTAATATTTTTGCGACCTCTTGTAGGCAGGCATCACCCTGTATATGCCCATAATGGTCATTGTAGTTTTTGAAGTAATCAATATCGAACATAATCATCGACAGTGGGCGCTGTTCGCGTATCGCTGACAACCATTCACGATGAAATAACTCATTAAATAAACGACGGTTGGCAATTCCCGTGAGACCATCTTGATAAGAATATTCTTCTAACTGCGTACGTAAACGTTCTAATTCCTGTTCCTGCTTTTTCCGTTCAGAAATATCGAACATAAAACCGACCAAACTTTCGGTTTTATCTTCTGCATCACGGACGACATGCACAACTTCACGCACCCAAATATAATTGCCCGATGCTGTCAGTGCACGATAGTCTGCTTCATGGTCAATACCTGCAATCGACTGCGCCACACACATGTCTACAATACGTGCACGATCTTCAGGATGCATTCGTGTTGCCCAATCTTCAACAGACTTCCAAGAGCTTGGCAGCCAACCCAATAATTTTTCAATCTGTGGACCGACATAGCGGTATTCTTTTGTTGCCCAATCAATTTTCCAAGGAATCGCCAAGGTAGACTCTAACAAGGTCTTGTAAATCTGATCTTCTTCGAGCGTCCCTGCTAGTTTATCCTGTGAAAAAGGTTGATCTGACATGTCCATCACCCCAATATAGTGAATATTTCATGACTTAAGCGCATGAATAAAAAACCGATTCAATCGGATTGTCACTATACTGTACTGTTTTTTTAAGATTCTGTATATTTCTTACGCAGACGATCAGACCAATATATTCATTATTCAGAAAATGCACGACAGCTCATGTCGCTGCACAACAATCGTGGCTGTCCTTATTGCCCCAGATTTCTTATATTAAACCCATAAAAAACCAAGAGCTTTATAACGATGACGGTTCATTTTTTACATACTTCTGATTGGCATTTGGGGCAATTTTTCCACCACCATGAACGTGAATATGAACATACCGAATTTCTAAATTGGCTCTTGGCTCAAATTAAAATCAAGCAGCCAAACGCTCTACTCATAGCGGGCGATATTTTTGATGTGGTCAATCCAGCCTCAAGCGCCCAAAAACAGCTCTATCAATTCTTAACGGATGCTCACGCGCTCGCACCCCACATGCAAACTTTGATGATCGCAGGGAATCACGACTCCGGTTATCGTATTGAGCAGGTCGAACCATTTTTATCTAAGTTCAATGCCAAAGCAGTTGGAGTGATTAAAAAAACTGCGGAACAACGTCTGGATTTAGACCGCCTGCTAGTCCCAATTTATGATGCAGAACAAAATATAGTGGCATGGTGTCTTACCCTGCCTTATTTACGCAGTGCAGAAATTACTGGCATCAGTGAAGAAACGACAAATACTCAGTCTGCAGTTGCCTATTTGCATCAACAACTCTTTGCCGAAGCCAAAGCTCGCAAACAACCCGATCAAGCCTTAATTTTAATGTCACATGCGCACATGCAAGGTGCTGAAACTTCAGACTCTGAACGCCCAATTATAGTGGGTAATGAAGAAGCGCTATCCACTGCATTGTTTGATGAAGTGATTGACTATGTGGCACTCGGGCATTTACATAAACCACAGCAGGTTGGACAGCCACATATTCGCTATAGCGGCTCGCCCATTCCTTTGTCATTTAGTGAGCTCAATTACAAGCACCAAGTCCTTGAAGTCAAAATTGACCCTACCCGTACCGACGCTCAACGCTTTCAATGCGAAAGTCTGCTGATTCCACGCAGTGTAGAGCTAATTCGAGTTCGCTGTGAACTTTCAGAGCTTATGAACGAATTAGCTAAATTACCTCAAGATGAAATCGCTGATTTATGCGCACGTCATTTTTTAGAAATTGAATATTTGAGTGATGCGCCACCACCAGTCGATTTACGTCAGCAGATTGAACAAGCTTTGCCTGCGAACCGCTACCGCTTATTACGCATTGCCCGACGTTTTCAAAAAAATGAAGACACCAATCTTCAACATTCAAAAATTGACTTAGAGCCACCGACCCCAGAAAAACTGTTTGCGAGTTTATGGGAAAAAATGGGCTATCAACCCGATCAGGACGCCACACGCGATTTTTTACAGCTTTTGGCTGAAGCGCAACACGAACTCGATCAAAATAAAGCTTAAGGATTTGCCATGAAAATTTTACGTCTGAGCTTAAAAAATCTGGCATCTTTAGCGGGTACGCATGTAATTAATTTTGAAGATGATCCACTTGCACATGCAGGATTAATTGCCATTACGGGTAAAACAGGTGCAGGCAAATCTACCCTGCTCGATGCCATGTGTTTAGCCTTATATGATGAAATTCCACGCTTAAGAGGTGCATCTGGCAGCCTGACCGATGCTGCAGGCAAAGAAATTTCCTTAAAAGATTCCAAACACATTTTACGGCGTGGTACCACGTCAGGTTTTGCTGAACTGGAATTTATTGCACTCGATCAAAAGCGCTATGCTGCACGATGGAACATTCGACGGGCACACAACAAACTCGACGGCAACTTAAAAGTTGAGCGTGCCATTACTTGCCTAGATGAACAACGGGTTTTAAATCAAAAGATTTCTGAAGCAACACCCATTGTAGAAAAACTAATTGGCTTGAGTTTTGAGCAATTTACCCGCGCAGTATTACTGGCGCAGTCTGAAGTTGGGGCATTTTTAAAAGCCAAAGACCATGAACGTGCTGACTTACTGGAATATTTAACCAATTCACAAATTTTTACCGAAGTCAGCAAGCTGGCTGCAACGAAATTCAGTGACATTAAACAGAAACGTGCTGCGCTTGAAAGTGTGATGGGGCATGTGACGCTGCTCAGCGACGACGCACTGAAAAATCTGGAAACACAACAGTATGAACTAAGTCAGCAAGTCACCTTGCTGTGTCAAACTGAAAAGCTGTATGAAAATGACCTGAAATGGCACAAAGACCGCCATGAACTGTATGCCAGTACACAAGCTAAAAAAGAAGTTTACGATGTGCAAATCAATGCAGACCTGCAACTGACAGCACAAAAACAATTGCTACAACAATTAGATGAATTTCAAAGTATTCGTGAGCAATTTGTGCTACGTCAGCAATCAGAAGCAGAACTAAACACACTCAATCAGCAACTGGCTGACTTTCAACCCACTTTACAGCAGGCAGAACATGCTCAACAGCAAGCTATCACACAGCAACACCAAGCTGAAAAAAATCTTCAAACATGGCAACAGCATTTTGCACAATTAAAGCCACAGCTAGATACAGCAGCACAGTTACAGCATGAAATTTCCAGTAAATTACAGCAATATACAGCGTTGGATGAAGCACAAAAACTATTTGAACAGCAACAAATTCAGCCTGTGCAAAATGATTTAAATGCGCTTGAACATCAACTTGCGCAGCAGCAGAAACAACGACAGCACTTGGCTGAACAATTACAACACACTGCAGAATGGGCTATTTTTGATGAAACCTTGCCGCTTACGATACAACGACTGCAAGACTACCTGCAGTTTGAACAACAATTGCGCCAGCAAAATCCAAAGCTGTTTCAAGCTTCTTTAGACGCCTTAATTGATCAACAGCAGCAGGCGCTGCAACACATTGCGGCTTGGGAACAGCAATATCAAAACCATGAACAACTTGAGCAACAGTTATATACAGATCAACAACATTTGCAGCAATCGTCAAAGCATCTGCATGTATTAGCGCAGCTTAAACAGACCTTGGAACAATGGCAGCAATATGCAAGCTCATTCGCGCAGTTGCAAAGCCGCCTACAAGAAACTTTAAGCTTACAAAAGCAGACACAGGCTCAAATCCAAACACAACAGCAACAACTACTGATCGCAGAACAGACTTTACAACAGCTACAACAAGTTTTTGAGCAACAGCGTTTATTGCAGCATCAAAGTGTGCAGGACTTACGTGCTCAACTCAAACCTAATGAAGCCTGTATGGTCTGTGGTAGCCATGAACATCCATTTATTCAGCATGAGAGTTTACTGTCTGAAGCTTTAAACCAATTACAAGATCAGCAACTGCAACACGCAAAAACTGAATATGTACAGGCGCAAAAACAGTTGCAGCAGTTAGAACGTGATAGCACACAATTTGAAGTGACCTATGCTCAACAACAACAACGTGGCCTTGAGCTGCAACAGCAAATTGAGCAACAACAAACACTAGCTCAGCAACTGGCTGCGTCTTTATCCTTCACCTTAGATACAGCGTTCCCTATTGCAGATCAAATCGAAAAAGTACAACAGCAGTGGGTTACAACAGATCAATCGACTCAACAGTTGCAGCATGCTATTCAGCAAGCAAGCGACACCCTAAAACAATGGCGCAGTACGACACAACAGGCAGATCAACTAAAATATACCATTCAACAACGCCAAGACCTGACACAACGTCTACAAACCATTGTGGCTGACTTAAGCACAGCGCAACAACAGACTTGGCTCCACCAACCCCATGACTACTACCAAAATGCTTTACAGCATTTGTTGCAACGCCAAGCGTTACATCAACAGCAAGATGCTCAATTCAAAGCACTGGAACAGCTCACTCAACAGCAGCAGCAACTCCAACAAAAACACAGCTTTTTGGCGCAACAACTTCAGGACAAAAAACAGCAGTTGCAACAAATTAAGACCGAAGGGATATCGCTGCGCGATCAAATTAAGCAACTCACACAAAACTATGCGGGTCAGGTATATCAAACCTATCAGGAATGGCAACAGGCTTTAGATCAGGAACAACAGCAACTTAATATTGCACTGGATACACAACGCCATGCACTCAATCAGGCAGAACAAACTCTCAAAAACTTACAACTGCAACAACATGGCTTAGACAGTAAAATTCAGCAGCGCACCCAGCAACTAACGCAATGTATGCAGCATATTGAAACTTGGCAAACTGCACATCCAGAGTTTTTGTCTAGTGTGATTCATGACTGTTTGCAGATTTCTTATGCTGATCATCTGCAAATGCGCAACATGCTACAGCAACATCACAATAGCTTGGAAAGTGCTAAAACTGCTTGGCAAACGCTTGAAGAACAATACCAAAAACACTTAAAACAACAGCCGCAGCTTAGTTTTGAGGATGTAGAAAGTAAACTCACTGCCCTGCTCGCCGAAAAAACCCAACAGGCACAAAGCTTGAGTGAAATTGAAGCTCAATTGCATATTCATGCCAGCAATCAAGCGACTTTGGCACGTTATCAAACTCAAATTGAAGAGATAAAAACTGAAGAATATCGTTGGGGACGCATTTACGATTTAATTGGTCATAAAGAAGGTACTAAGTTTAAGAAAATTGCCCAAGAACACCATTTAGATATTTTGGTGGAATACGCCAACCAACAATTGTTACCGCTCAGTTCTCGTTATCAATTACACCGTATTCCTGAAAGTCTGAGTCTGGCCATTATTGACTTGGATATGAACAGTGAAATTCGTCCTGTTCTATCGCTATCAGGTGGTGAAACCTTCTTGGTGTCTTTGGCTTTAGCACTTGCCATTGCCAATATGGCTTCTGGCTCAATGAAACTGGAATCACTATTCATTGACGAAGGTTTTGGTACACTCGACCCAACTTCTTTACACATGGTGATGAACGCTTTAGATCATCTACAAAGTCAAGGTCGCAAAGTGGTGCTGATCTCACACATTCAGGAAATGCATGAACGTATTCCTGTACAAATTCAGGTCAATCCTGTCGGTGCTGGGGCAAGTGAGATCAATGTCGTGGGCTAGCCGCGACATTGCCCGAAATGCCAAAAATTATTACAGTTACAAGTGAGTTAAGATAACTATCATTTTTCAAACTATTCAGAATAGTTAGTCTAATTATTTACTTGGTTGAGAGCATCATTAACACGATAGACACTGATTTTCATGGATATAAAAACAATATTTTTATTTGGCATATTGCCTAGTGTGAGTATTATTTTTCTCACTTGGCTCGTCCGCTTCCCTCGCCCTGCCGTTTTTAAAGCGGTTTTGATTTTTGAAATAATACTGACTATTTGCACTTTAGTCATTGAGTTTGAGGCGAGAAAAACACCTGGAAATAGCGGTTGGATCATCATCTTTACCGGCTTTTTTCAGTTCTGTTTTTTGCTCTTTTTACTGATTGCACGTATTAGCATCTGGTTAGAGAATAAATCCTGAGAATGATCTGTTCGTCACTTTGATAGAACTTCAATATGCTTTCTAAATACAACTGAATCCATTTAAAAAATCACAACATTGATAGCACAGAGATAGCACAGAACTAAAAAAGCCCCGACATCCTGTCGGGGCTTTCTAGATTCAGTTTTTGGTATAACTCCTGTCGTACCAAGCACTTCCGTGTTGTTCTATTTTTTATTGTTCTTATTTAGGAAACTCCCTGTTTCCCGATAAGTTCATATTAAGAAAATCCAGCCTTGTGTACTAGCCGCAATATTCTGCATTCTGTGTCAGCTAAAACGTACAAGACTTTATCTGACTGAGCATCGTAATCCTCTATGATTATGCTTGAGAGTAATCACGCGCGCCAAACAAAGCCGTCCCCACCCGTACCATGGTTGAACCTGCTGCAATTGCTGCATTTAAATCACCTGACATGCCCATACTCAACGTATCCCAATCTTCAGGATGGGCATGTTGAGTTTTAACCGCATCAAAGAGTTGTTTCGCCTGCTGAAAAGCTGAAGTATTGTTCGGTGCAGGAATGACCATCAAACCGCGCAGTTTTAAATTCGGCAACTGACTCATCTGCTGAACTAAAGCTGAAACTTCGCTAGGCTGGCAGCCATCTTTAGTGTCTTGACCATCAATATTCACCTGTAAACAAATATTGAGTGGCGCTTGCTGAGCATCCCGCTGATTCGACAAACGCTCTGCAATAATCAAACGATCCACCCCATGTACCCATGTAAATTTCTCTGCCAGATGTTTGGTTTTATTGCGTTGCACATGACCAATAAAATGCCATTCAATCTCCAAATCACTTAAGGCCTGCATTTTATCTAATGCTTCCTGCAAATAATTTTCACCAAAAGCACGCTGGCCTGTCGCATACATGGCACGCAATGCTTCACTCGGATGGGTCTTGGAAACAGCCAATAATTGAACAGTATCTGGCTTGCGCTGTGCCAATTCACAGGCCTGTTGAATCTGCTCCAAAACCTGAGTACGTGATTGCTGCAAATTATTCATTGATGGATTTCTCATTTCATTCATCTTTTTTTACCTTGCCCAGCAACTAACAGTTGGTTAAGCTGATGGAAAGCCGTATTATTCTATCAAAATAATTAAGATTTAATTGATCTCGGGGACTTTCATGGACATTACAGAATTATTGGCGTTCTCCGCTAAAAACGGCGCTTCGGATTTACACTTATCTGCTGGTATGCCACCACTGATTCGTGTGGATGGTGAAGTACGTCGTATTAACTTACCTGCATTAGAACATAAAGAAGTACACAAATTAGTGTACGACATTATGAATGATAAACAACGCCGTGATTTTGAAGAAAACCTAGAAACTGACTTTTCTTTTGAAGTGCCTGGCGTGGCACGTTTCCGTGTGAACGCATTTAACCAAAACCGTGGTGCAGGTGCGGTATTCCGTACCATTCCATCAAAAGTATTAACACTTGAAGATTTAGGCATGGGGCAAATCTTCAAGGATATTTGTGAATATCCACGCGGTTTGGTTTTGGTGACAGGGCCAACGGGTTCAGGTAAATCGACCACCCTTGCGGCGATGATCGATTATATTAACGACAATCGTTATGACCACATTTTAACAGTCGAAGACCCTATCGAATTTGTACACCAATCTAAAAAATGCTTGGTTAACCAACGTGAAGTACACCGTGATACACATGGCTTTAATGAAGCACTGCGTTCAGCGCTGCGTGAAGACCCTGACATCATCTTGGTGGGTGAGATGCGTGACCTAGAAACCATTCGTTTGGCACTGACTGCTGCGGAAACAGGTCACTTGGTATTTGGTACGCTACACACCACCTCGGCGGCAAAAACCATTGACCGTGTCATTGACGTATTCCCTGCAGAAGAAAAGGACATGGTTCGTGCCATGTTATCTGAATCTCTACAAGCCGTCATTTCACAGTCTCTGCTGAAGAAAAATGGCGGTGGTCGTGTTGCAGCCCATGAAATCATGATTGGTATTCCTGCGGTACGTAACTTGATTCGTGAGAACAAAGTAGCGCAAATGTATTCGGCTATTCAGACTGGTGCAAACTACGGTATGACTACACTCGACCAAAGCCTGAAAAACTTGGTATCGCGCGGTGTAATTAGTCCACAGACTGCACGAACTGTTGCGAAGCAGCCTGAATCATTCTTATAAGTTTAAAATTCGAGATACGCGATGGACTTTAATGATTTACTGAATTTGATGATTCAGCAAAAAGCGTCTGACTTGTTTATTACTGCCGATGTTGAACCGTCCATGAAAATTCATGGACAAATTGTGCCTGTTGCCAAAAGCAAACTGACAGGTGAAATTGTCGGGCAGTTACTGAACTCAATTATGAGTGAAAAGCAGCGCAAGGAATTTGCCGAAACACGTGAATGTAACTTTGCCATCACCAACCGTGAAAAATCGGCACGTTTCCGTGTCAGTGCATTTCAGCAACGTGATGAACCTGGCATGGTACTGCGCCGAATTGAAACCAAAATTCCAACCATGGATGAGTTAAAACTGCCGCCAATTTTAAAAGATTTGGCAATGACCAAACGCGGTATTATCATCTTTGTGGGTGCAACTGGTACTGGTAAATCGACCTCTTTGGCATCAATTATTGGTTACCGTAACCAAAATTCCAAAGGTCATATCATCACTATTGAAGACCCGATTGAATTTGTACACGAACATGCAGGCTGTATTATTACCCAACGTGAAGTGGGTATTGATACCGACTCATTTGAAGTGGCATTAAAAAATACCCTGCGTCAAGCGCCAGATGTGATTCTAATTGGTGAGATTCGTTCCCGCGAAACCATGGATTATGCTATCGCCTTTGCCGAAACCGGTCACTTGGTTTTTGCAACCCTGCACGCCAACAACGCCAACCAAGCCATTGACCGTATTATTCACTTCTTTGAAGCAGACCGTCATGGCCAGTTGTTTATGGATTTATCGCTGAACCTCAAAGCAATTGTGGCGCAGCAACTCCTTCCAACTATTGACGGTAACTCACGTCGTGCTGCAATTGAAATTTTAATTAACTCACCGCTCATTGCAGATTTAATCCGTAAAGGTGATGTACACGAAATTAAAGATTTGATGAAGCGTTCACGTGAATTGGGCATGCAAACCTTTGACCAAGCCTTATACGATCTGTATAAAGCCAAGCAAATTAGCTACAAAGATGCACTCAAGCACGCTGACTCACCAAACGACTTGCGTCTACAAATCAAGCTATCAGAAGAAGGTGGCGACCGTTTATTGCATGCTACATCGAATATCACGTTTGATGGGCAATAAACTCAAAACAGATAAGAAAAAGGCTTCCGTAATGGAAGCCTTTTTTGTATTTTTAACTTATTTTTTACGCAATGCTTCACGACATTCCGGCGCATCACAATAACCGTATAAATTTAGCGAGTGACCCGTTAATTCAAAACCGAATTTTTCTGCCACATCGTGCTGTTCTTTTTCAATAGTATCATTAATAAATTCAACTACTTTACTACAGTTCAAGCACACCAAATGGTCGTGGTGATCTTCCTGCATAATTTCAAATACAGAGTGGTTGTTCTCAAAATTATGACGCTCAATAATCCCAGCAGCTTCAAACTGTGTTAACACACGATACACAGTTGCTAAACCCACATCTTCGCCCTGATCGAGTAAAGTTTTGTAGATGTCTTCTGCACTTAAATGATGTTGTTTTGAATTTTCTAATAATTCTAGGATTTTAATTCGTGGAAGGGTAACTTTAAGTCCAGCTTTGCGTAATTCTTGATTTGAAATAGGCATGTAAAAAGGTCTCTCAACAAAATTAAAGTTGGAATATGCAACAAAGTTAAGATGCAGTATGATCTAACACTGGATCAAATGCATCATAATTAATTTGGGATAGTGTAGCAAAATGCAAAAAATCATGTTGACGTTATTGGTCACTTCACTGCTCGCAGGCTGTTCGACCTTGGGCGTTTATAAAGTAGATATTCCACAGGGTACGCCTTTAACCCAAGCGCAAGCTTCAAAAGTCCAAGTCGGTATGAGTCACCAACAAGTTCGCTTTTTACTGGGCAGTCCAACCATTTCCGATCCAATGAACCCGTTACGTTGGGACTACATTTACAATTATATCCCAGGAACTTATGCTAAAAAAGCCAAGATCCCTGCCGCGCATGGTCAGCATTTGAAAATCTATTTCGATCAAACTGGTATCGTGCAAAAAATTGAAGGCCTAGAAACCATCCCAGAATCTCAACCTGGCTTACCAGGATCGAAAGAAGCGATTCTCAACGCGCCACCACTATAGCCCCTTTAAAATAAAAAGAAACCCCTCGCTGAGGGGTTTTTCAAATCATTTCAATTGTCTGAGGCGATTGCTTTTGGCATAACGCCCTACAGGGTTCTTTTCAGCACGCTTACGCCGAATGTCTTTCGGGTTAATGGTCAAAGCACGATAAATTTCAACCCGATCTCCTGCCTGCAATTGATGCTGCAGCTCAACCCTTACACCAAAAATCCCCACAGACAACGGTTCTGCTAAAGTGGTTTGTGTAGCAATTCCACTTTTTTGAATTGCATCAGCAACGGTCATACCCTGCTGAAATGCAACCGCAATATGCCACTGTTGTTCAGGTGTTGCATACGCAACCCAAACCTGCATCATTTGATTCATGCTAGAAACTGTCCAATCAATGCAAAAATAGCGACTACAATTGATATAGGCAACACAACACGTACTGCAATACGCCACAGGTTATACAAGGCTTCACTGCTAAAGTTCATAGCTTTACGAAGATGGCTGATTTTCATAATCCAGCCTGCGAAAATGGCATAAATCAGGCAAATCACCAAGCCCCAAAGCAACAACACAAAATTAAATACTGAAGTAATGGCTGGCACTGCCCACACCAGTGTTGCTGCAATTAAGACAATCCATTGAATCGCAACGGCCATTTGACGCTGTGCCAATTGCTCACGTGCCAATTGTAATAACACGGCAGCAGCTGCAACTGCGGCAACCACTAACGCCAGTGCAGGAATTTGTGCTTGTACTGCAAAGAAGGCAAAAGCAACGACTGCCAATAATTGTGCAATCCAGATGGGTAAAACGGTTGATGTTGCCGCATTTTGCTGTTGCGCCTGCGCCAAACTGGTTTGCCAGTACAACCCCATGCCCAAACCGCTGGCAACCAAAGCCAATACTGTTGCACTCCCCCACTCGCCTAATTCAATAGGTGTGACTTGCCATGCAGGCAATTGGGTACCAAATACATTGGCTAAAACCAATGCAGCCACGACAGCTACAGCAGTACACAACAGTAAAATTTGACGTGCAAGCAATGACAGTGCCAATGCCACAACCGCAAGAATAACCAGTACAATGTTACTGGCCAAACCTTCTACTGCGTATTGATTCAGAATTTGCGCAGCATTGGACAACAAGCCACCTGCCAATAACGGAATAAACACCACCGCAAGCCAACCTACAATACGCCATTTTGGTGAAGCATCTGCATCACGGGTTAAACCAGACAATGCCTGTAGTGCGGTACTTTTAGAGCGCTTGGCTAAAGCAATTTCTAAATAGGTGATTGGTAATGCCAAAATCACCATGGTACCCAACCAAAGTAACCAAAAATCGAGCTGACGCTCAACCTGAATACCGGTCATAGGTGCCAAAGTGGCAATAATAATAAAAGATAAACCAAATGCCATCAGCGGCGATAACCATCGTGACATAGCATTGTCCTGCATGATGCTGTCCTAATAAAAATCTACGGCTATTTTGCCTTTGTCATCAAGGAAAAGCAAAACCTCAAAAAAGAAAAAAGCAAACTATCTAAAGACAGTTTGCTGCGCAAATTTATAATTTTTGTTGTAGCACTTGTTATCACATCAATTCAATATTGTGCGTAAACAGTATTTGTCATTACGAGAAGAAACGAGCAAACCACCCCTTACCTTTCTTCTGCTCTTTTTCTTTAATAATACCCATCATATTTTCTTTCACAGCGCCCACATAATCGGCGTCATCGTGTTGAATATGATTAATTAACCATTTAGATAAAACTTCATGTAATTCACTTTCAATCGAATGTCCCATCTCAAAACGATCACGGTAAGATTCAATTTTCTTAATAAATAAATCATGCACGCGTTTATGCGGTACACGGTATTTATACCCCGCTTCTTCTTGCAATGACTCTTCAAAAGTAAAATGGGATTGAGTGTAATCAATAATATTATCTAAAATCTGCTTTACACGAGCTCGATCAGTACCATCGCCAATTTCAACAATTTCATTAATATAATCGAGGATACGTTTATGCTGATCGTCAATCACATCGATACCAGTATTGTATTCTGGAACCCACTTCATCTTCATACGATCACCCTACAGAAATAAATGATTAATCACGTTGATGAATGGTAGCCGCATTTAGCACAAATAAAAATGGAGTGGTTTAGTAGGGATTAACCAAAACTACTAAAAACAAACATAACCAATTGATTTACATTAAAAACAATAGCAATACCCGACCAAAAGAATCAATTATTAATTAATCAATTCACACATTTTTATTCTTGATTTTAAGAAAAAACACCTAAATAAAATGAATATTTTTCACATATACGACTCGGACTGATTAATATTGATCAGCTTTGGTCACACGCCTTAATTCAGGGTTCAAACGCTCACGTTCCAAACGCTCAATATGCGTCATTTGCGATTTAACAGGACGCCCCTGCTGGAATAAAATCATTTCGCCAGGTTGAAATGCAGTCCAAGTTTCATTTTGCGTTAAAGGTTCTGTGGTAATCACCGCGACACAATCGTCTGGTGTGGTGACTTGACTAAAATCGACTTCAACATCTAAATCAATCAATTGGGCAGGTTGAAATGGATAGGCACGTACCAACCAATGTAATTTGGTGACCGCATAACTGAACAAGACTTGTCCATTCGATAGGCAGAAATTAAAAGTCCCATGTTCTGCAATTTGTGGGGAAATTTCTGCCAATAAGTCAAAAATTTGCATCAAGCTCGGTTCATCATAACCAAAGCGATTAACAAATTGATCAAGTAAATAACAAAATGAACGCTCACTGTCAGTATTACCCACAGGGGTAAAACGTCCCGACAAACGTGGATGAAAATCGTGTAAGTCTCCATTATGGGCAAAAATCCACTGACGCCCCCACAATTCACGGCTAAACGGATGTGAGTTTTCTAGATTAATTTTACCTTGTGTGGCTTTACGAATATGCGCAATCACGTTACGTGATTTAATTGGATAATTACGGATCAGCTCGGCAATTGGTGACTCGACTGCAGACTGATTATCGACAAATAAACGACAAGCTTTATCTTCAAAAAAAGCAATTCCAAAGCCATCTGAATGATCTGATGTAATTCCAGCGCGCTGCGAAAATCCCCGAAATGAAAAGGTAATATCGGTAGGTGTCGCACAATTCATTCCAAGCAACTGACACATAAGGCTTTATCTATACACAATAATTAGTTAATTTTATTATTGTGCATCAGCCATCATGATATTTCAAATCAGAAAATTTGAACTGCAGGCTTATGACACTTTGACTTTCTTTTGTCGAATAAAATGCTTTGCCATCTGCTTCACATCTAACAATACAAAATAGTCCAAACAATTAAATTCGCGGTCATAAAATGCCTGAGTTGAGAGTTTGGCATTCATTTTTAAATACACGTCAAATAATTTAGGGATACGTTCATCTTGACTAAAGCTATGACTTGGACAACTCGGCACAAATGCATCTTGAGATTGAATATCACAGCGTTGATTTTCAGACAATTGCTGAATCGCTTGATGGGTGTAATAGGCACGTGCTTCATTACCTTCCAAGCGAATACTGACACAGCCAATTAAATGTTTGGCACGCATTTCCCATAAAACTTTTGGAATCAAATTCAGCCATAAAATAGACAAGGTTTTTCCCGAACGGTAGCGTGGATGCACACAAGTTCGCCCCATTTCAACAATATTTGAGAAATGTCCCAATTCATCTATAATTTTAAATTCATGTGCACTATAACTATTGGCTAGCTCATGCCCTTGCCAAAGTTTTAAACGGGTATACGCCACAATTTCACCCGTTGCTTTATCTCTAAGCACAGCATGTTCACAGCTAAAATCATATAAGTCTTGGTCTAACCCTGACGCAAACTCAATGCCAAATTGTTTAGAAAATTGCTGAGCACGAAAGCGTTGTACCTCTTGTAATTGTTTTAAATTTTCGACCCATTCAAACGCATATTGTGTGGCTTTGCTATTTTTTTTCTGTGCTTTGCCAACTTTGCTTAATGGAAAACTTAATTGTTGACGGTATTGATTTAATTTTTGCAGCATCATAGATACCTCGTGTTTTCTCTTACACTAGGACAGCTGCATGACACTATGATGACTGATTTTTAGCAGAATTCTGTTTTACTCAAATCAGCCTGATTCGGCATTTAAAATCAACAAATGACTATTGTACGGCATAAAAAAAGAGCCTCCTTTGAAGCTCTTTTCAATCTTTTGCAGACTTAGCACAATGTGCAAACCCACTCAAATGAACTATTACTTACGTGCCTGCACTCGGTTGGTAATTAAAGTACCAACTCCATGATCGGTAAAGATTTCCAGTAAGGTTGCATGCGGCACACGACCATCTACAATATGTGCGCTGATTACACCGCCTTTGACTGCATCTAATGCACAGCCAACTTTAGGAATCATACCGCCATAGATCACACCGGTATCAATCAAACGATCAACTTCCTGCGTAGTCAAACCGGTCAATAAGTTTTTATTTTCATCCAGCACACCAGTAATATTGGTGAGTAGAATCAGTTTTTCTGCACCTAATGCTTCTGCAACTTTACCTGCCACCAAATCGGCATTGATGTTATAGGTATTGCCTGCATCATCGACACCTAAAGGTGCAATGACAGGAATAAAGTCGCTGCTGGTAAACATTTCTAAAACGTCAGTTTTTACCCCAACCACTTCACCTACTAAACCAAGGTCAATCTGCTCGACTTCGCCTGTTTCGGTGGTTTTTTGCATCAATAATTTTTGTGCACGAATCAAGTTACCATCTTTACCTGTTAAACCAATGGCGCGACCACCATGTTGGTTAATTAAATTCACAATGGACTTGTTCACACTACCACCGAGCACCATTTCCACCACTTCCATAGTGGCAGGATCGGTCACGCGCATACCGTCAATACGGTCAGACTCACGTCCCAATTGCTTGAGCATAGAATCTACTTGTGGGCCGCCACCATGCACGACAATCGGGTTTAATCCGACTGTTTTAAGCAGCACAATGTCACGTGCAAAAGAACTTTCCAGCTCAGGATCAGTCATGGCATTGCCGCCATACTTTACAACAAGGGTCTTGCCCGCAAAACGTTGAATATACGGCAAAGCTTCGGTCAAAATTTGTGCTTTGTCGATACCAGTCTGTTGATGTGGCATTCGCCTCTCCTTATTGAGCATCTAGAATGTCTTGGGCGATTTCAGGGTATCGCTCACTTAACATGGAAACAAATGTATCGCGAATATCATTCAGTCGTGATGGATTATCGGCATCAAAACGCACCGTAAAATATTCGCCCGTATTGGATGCTCGAATAATGCCAAATCCATCTTCAAAATCAAGTCTTACACCATCAATTTTACTTAATTGTGCGCCACTCTGCTGACTACAGCTTTCTACATCGTTTAAAACGGTACTTGGTTCAATATTATGCGTACTAATATAAGTATCTTCTGTACAGCAGCGCTCAGGATATTTCTGCATCAGTGCTGAAATGCTACCGGCTTCACTTTGACTTAAATATTCCAGTACCCGCAAGGCGGCGTATATACCATCGTCATAGCCAAAACCACGCCCGTCATTAAATACATAATGCCCTGCATATTCGCCACCAAACACGGCTTTACCCTGCGACTGAGCTAAATAACGGCGCAAGAAAGTACTACCTGTACGAATCATCACCGCTTGACCGCCTAAATCACGCACGGTATTGCGTACCATAGTGGAGCATTTTACATCAAACACCACCTCATGCTGTGGATGGGTTTTTAGACACATTTCTGCAAATAAGGAAAGCAAACGGTCTGCTGAAATAACCTTTGCCTGTTCATCCAGCAATACCACACGGTCACCATCCCCATCTAAAGCAATGCCAATATCTGCCTGATGTTCAAGTACCGCAGTTTTTAAATGTTGTAAGTGCTTTTCTTGAGATGGGTCTGGCGCATGATCTGGAAAATGTCCATTGGCCACACAGCGTAGTACCACCACCTCACAGCCCATTTTTTGTAATACCAATGCAGCGCAATGCCCTGCCGAGCCATACATACCATCCAGCACCACTTTATAAGGGCGTGCCAAATGAATGTCCTGTAACATGGCATTTTGATATTGCTGGCAAGCATCTTCTATAAATTCATGTGAAGTAGTAGCGACAGAATTAGCCCATCCACTGTTACTTTGATTCAACACATAATATGGTGTGGCATCAATTGCCACTTGCTGAATCATTTCAGGCGTTGGCGGTTCACCCTGCATAATCCATTTAATACCATTGTCAGATTTTGGATTATGACTGGCGGTCAGCATAATGCCATTACCTGCAGTATGCCGTGCCATAAAATACAACATCGGGCTTGAGCAACAGCCCACCATCGTCACTTGAAAATGATGCGCAAGAAAAACCTGTCGCATCATTTCCGCATAAGCGGGACTATTTAAACGAGCATCGTAACCGATACTAATCTGGTTCTGTTGATGCTGTTGATACTGCTGTACTAAACCTTGTGCGATTGCATGTACGAGGTTTGCTGTTAATACGCTTTCTTTACCACGAATGTCATAAGCACGAAAAATATGCAGAGGAAATGGAGATAGTAGATGGTTCATAGGCTTACAACTACAAGAATGAGCCAACATAAATTGAATAAATCTTAGCTCTATAAATTTTAAAAATTCTAATTAGACTTTTTTAAGGATGCGTTATCGTCTCATATGATCTAGAAATATGCTTGTCATTATTAGTACATATTTGGTTACTTTTCAAGAATTGCAGGTAAAGTTTCAGATGAAACTTTACCAAGCATTATAATTCAATGAACAAACTATGTTTAAGTGACTAAAAAATTAGTTTTTCCCTGTATGCCCAAAGCCACCTGCACCACGTTCAGTCGCCACAAATTCATCGACCTGTTCAAATTCTGCCTGTACCACAGGGACTAATACATACTGCGCTAAACGCTCACCAGGCTCTAAACTAAACGCGGTTTGGCTGCGGTTCCAAACAGATACCATTAACTCGCCTTGATAATCTGAATCGATTAAACCGACCAAGTTACCCAATACAATACCGTGTTTATGCCCTAAACCTGAGCGTGGCAAAATCATGCCTGCAAAGCCTGTGTCCTGAATATAAATTGCCAAACCTGTTTTTACCAATACCGTTTGACCCGGTTCAATGACAGTAGTGCTGTCCACACAGGCACGCAAGTCCAGACCCGCAGAACCTGCAGTGGCATAAGTTGGCATAGGCCATTCTGTACCTAAACGTGAATCTAATACTTTAACTTGAACTTTCATGAAATTTGTCCTGTTCTTCAATTTTTACTGTGGCTTTTGATGCAGTTTCTGCATCAATACAGCTGTATGTTTTTAAACTTAGATTAGCGTTTAATCAGCGCGCGTAAATTTTCCAAATAATGCTGTGCCTGTTGTTTTGGATCAACATCACCCGCCAGTTTTTTCTTGCGTCCGAGCCATTCCAGCTCATCTTGCGGCAATTCATCCAAGAAACGGCTTGGTGTCATTTGTTTCATTTGCCCACCCGCCTTGCGCTGTTCTGCCAAGGTAATGGTTAAGCCCTGACGTGCACGAGTAATGCCCACGTACATTAAACGGCGCTCTTCTTCAACGGTATCTGCCACAATCGAGTTTTTGTGTGGCAACAACTCTTCTTCCAAGCCAATCAAATACACGTATGGAAATTCCAAACCTTTAGAAGCGTGCAAGGTCAGTAAATTGACTTTGTCGGTGTCTTCTTCTTCTTGTTGCTGCTCAAGCATATCCAGCAGCACCATTTTACGAATCACACTTTCAATATTTTTTTCATCGACATCTTCAGCGCGGTTAATCAAACTTTGAATACTGCTATACAGCACTTCAATATTGTCGAGTTTGGTTTTTTCCTGCGCAGGTGTGGCTGCTTGCTCTTTAATGTAGTCGATATAACCTGCTTCTAGCATCATCTGACGGATGATCGGCACAGGTTCATCATCTTCCAATAAGTTACGCGTGAAATTGCTAATAAAATCTGCAAACTCAGCCAACTGTGTCGTGGCTTTTTTGGGAATTGCCATGGTTAAGCGCTGGTCGCCTGCTGCTGCCAATAAAGACAAATGATTTTCTTGTGCGAATAGCCCCAGTTTTTCTAAAGTTACAGGCCCAATGGCACGTTTAGGCGTATTGATAATACGTAAAAAAGCACTGTCATCTTCTGGGTTAATAATCAGACGCAAATAGCTCATGATATCTTTGATTTCAGCACGTGCGAAGAACGACTGCCCCCCCGAAAGCTTGTAAGGAATTTGCATTTGGCGTAATTGGGTTTCCAGAATACGTGCCTGAAAGTTCCCACGATACAAAATCGCATAATCTTTCCAGCTCTTGCCGTTCATCAATTTATGTGTGAGTAAATCTTTCACCACGCGTTCTGATTCATCATCATCGTTACGGCATGTAATTACCCGAATGACTTCACCATGACCTTTATCTGACCACAGTTTTTTGTCAAAAATATGCGGATTATTACCAATCACGGTATTGGCAGCTTTCAGAATACGGCTGGTCGAGCGGTAGTTCTGCTCAAGTTTAATCACTTTTAAATTTGGGAAGTCTTCTTTAAGCAAAGCCATATTTTCTGGCTTGGCACCACGCCATGCGTAAATAGATTGGTCATCATCACCTACTGCGGTGAACTGCCCCATCACCCCTACCAGCAATTTCACCAAAATATACTGTGCGGTGTTGGTGTCCTGATACTCATCGACCAATAAATAGCGAACACGGTTCTGCCACTTGTCACGTACTTCTGCATTTTCTTGCAATAAACGAGTCGGCATCACAATCAAATCGTCAAAATCGACTGCGTTGTAAGCTCGTAAATTACGTTCATAGAGTTGATATAAATGCGCAAACTGAATGTCTTCTGGCGTTTCACAAGTGGTATGTGCCTGCTCTGGTGCTATCAGATCGTTTTTCCAATCTGAAATCATCTTCATGGCTTTGGCAATCAGTTCCTTGCTTTCTGCACCTGACAAATTATCACGGTGCATTAAATCCATCAGAATACGTTTGCAGTCATCGGCATCTAAAATAGAGAAATTGGCTTTTAATGGCGTATGTTTTAATTCAAGACGCAACAAGTTCAGACCAAAGGTGTGGAAGGTCGACACCGACAAACCTTTGGCTTCTTCGCGAGACAACAATTTGGTCACACGCTCTTTCATTTCACGTGCAGCTTTGTTGGTAAAAGTCATTGCTGTAATCCGATACGCAGGAATACCGCAATGCTTAACCAAATAAGCAATTTTTCGGGTAATCACCGAAGTTTTACCTGAACCCGCCCCTGCAAGCACTAACAAGGGTCCTTGAGTGTATTTCATCGCTTCAAGTTGCTTGTCGTTTAACTGACTTGCCAGTGACATAGTATTTCCTCTATTTCGGTTCGAGCTCGATTATAGTCATCTCAGACTAAGATGACTAATCTAAAATGCTGCTTTAGGCGTCATTGTCTATTTGCTGAGTGTGCAACTACACAATACTAAATTTTTGACATGAAAAAACCGCCCGAAGGCGGTTCTTTACAACTTATGCTATGCCAAATTATTGGATTGCATAAATGCTGATTTCTACACGACGGTTTTGCTCACGACCTTCTGCAGTCGCATTCGATGCGATTGGGTTTGCAGCACCGTGACCTTGTGCATTAATACGTGAAGTTGATACACCACGGCTAGACAAGTAGTTTGCAACCGATTGAGCACGTGCTTGCGACAATGGGATGTTGATTGAGTCATTACCAGTGCTGTCAGTATAACCAGTCACTAAAATACCGCTCTTGTTATCTTCAGTTAGCGTTTGCGCAACTTTGTTCAGCGTTGTATAGAAGTTAGGTTTGATGTTTGATTTGTTGGTATCAAACGTGATGTTACCAGGCATAACCAAACCAACAGAACCATCTGCATTACGGTTTACTTCTACACCAGTACCCGCCATTTGCTGACGTAATTTTTTCTCTTTATTGTCAAGATAAACACCTGCAGCACCGCCAACTACAGCACCAATTGCTGCAGCACGGTTATTTTGTGCGCTTGTATTTGCATTGCCTTTAGAAATACCATAACCCGCAGCAGCACCAATAATTGTGCCTAGTGCAGTTTTGTCATATTCCACACCACCAAGGTTATTACCAGTCGATTGACAACCAGTTAAAACCATTGCCCCTACGACTGCTGCTGAAATTGCTAGTGCACGCATGGCATGCCTCCTTACTTTGTGTTTTGTTGTATGATGCAAATATTGAATGAAAAAATAGACTTAGACCATTGATTTTTTGTTAATAAAAAAACTTTTGCTTACAAATCTTCATGATCGTGTACAAATCTTGGTATAACTTCATCACAATTTCTACACACTTTCACTTCAACACTTTTTTATTTTAAAAACAACATTTATATTGAGTCTATAAATCAATATGTGACGCATTGGACGATTTTTCTTCAGGACCGATTTTTATGTCATCGCAAGCTAAAAAACACCCTTTATTAAAAAAAATCACAAAAGGACTCACCGTGGGTACTGTCATTACCGGCAGTACATTTTTTCACGGTCCACCTGTGTTGGCGCTGGGCTTGACCAAACTGCTTAAACAGTCCCGCAAAGTCGATGAAACCAATATTCAAATTACCAACAGTTGGCTAAGTGTGAATAACTGGCTGATTGACCATGTTTTACCCAACACAAAGTGGGACATCAGTATTGATGAAGACTTGGCGCTCAGCATGCAAGGTCGTTACCTGATGACCTGTAACCACCAAAGCTGGGTAGACACTACGGTCAATCAATATTTTGGTTTAACCCGCATGCCACTGACCCGCTTCTTTACCAAGTGGGAACTGATCTTTATTCCATTTGTGGGTCAGGCCTTTAAAATTTTAGGCTTCCCAATGATGAAAAGGCATACCAAAGCCCAGATTGCCAAAAAACCTGAACTGAAAGATCGTGATATGGAAGAAGCACGTAAAGCTTGTCAACAGTTGTTGAGTCAGCCCTTTACCCTGCTCAACTATTTAGAAGGCACTCGCTTTACTCAAGAAAAACATGATCAGCAGCAATCGCCATATCAACATTTATTAAAGCCTAAAGCGGGTGGCTTAGCACTGGCTTTGAATATTTTGGGCGATCAAATTGATGCTTTAGTGGATATGACCATTGTTTACCCAGATGGTGTGCCAGGCTACAGCGAGTTCTGGCTCGGAGAAGTTCCTCGCATTGCGGTAAATTTACGAAAAATCAACATTCCAGACTGGGTCTTGGGTGGTAATTACGAAGATGATGCTGAATACCGTGAGCGTTTCCAGCAATGGGTGCATGAATTATGGTTGGAAAAAGATCAGCTGATTGAATCCATGCAACAAAAATTTGCTGCCCCGACGGCCTAACCCAATCAGGTGAACCATGAAAAAGTCTGAAGAGCCTGTAATCAAATCCTCATTCCATACCCTGCGTAAAGATTCATGGGGTTGGAAAATTGCCTTAATTTATGACTTGTTTTTGATGGGTTTAATCATCTTCAACTTGTTCTGTTTAAGTGCCAATGCCATTTTAATGAGTGATTTTGGTGAATGGCTGTTCGACTTTATTCGCCTGCCTGAAATCTTACAGTTTTATCGGGGCGAGTTACGTCCTTGGGTGATTATCACCGAAGGTTGGTTTACCACATTTTTAATTGTGGAATTGAGTGTGCGCTGGGGCATTGCTATTATTTTTAAGCATCATCAACGCTGGTGGTTCTTTCCGTTTATTCACTGGTATGAAATTCTCGCAATCATTCCACAGCTACGTTTTTTACGTTTATTACGCGCCTTTGCTATTGGCTACAACCTGCATAGTCACGGTTATAAAGTCATCCCAAATAGTTGGTATAAACGTGGCAACTTCTATTACAGCTTATTGATGGAAGAACTGAGTAGCCGAGTGGTACTGACTGTGCTGAATGGCGTACAGCGTGAACTGACCACTAGCACCACACACAAACAGTTTATTGATGATTTGGTCGAGCGGCATCGTCAGTTACTGGCCATTGCACTGGCGGATATTCTGCAAGAATCCTTGGGTAAAGAGTTGCAAGCCCAACGCCACCAAATTGCAAAAAATGTAGGGCTGGTAGTCAATCAAGCCATTGAAGATACGCCTGAGCTGACTCAGCTTCTGCGTCTGATTCCATTGGTTGGTGGTCGTATTGAACAGCAAATTCAAAGTATTGGTCAGCGACTAGGCGAAAACATCACCCAAGGCTTGATTGAACCTTTTGCACAACCGAACGCACAGTCCAGCAACCCGACGTATCAAATGATTGCCGAAAAAATTAGTCAGATAGAAGTTGAACATAATCAGCATATTGATAAATTAGTAGAGTCAGCAGTATTTGAGAGTTTGGAAGCCATTCGCAAACAAGTAAAAGTCAAACAATGGCAACAAATTTTAGATGAAGGACAACAACAGAATATTTCATGAGTGCGTTTTAACATTTTTACGATTGGGATAAATATTTTTAGTCATGCAACTAGAGAATTCACCCAATTTGTTCTAGGATTTGCTCTATTTATAATATGACTTCGACAACCAGCAGAGTCAGAAGTGTTAAGGAATTATTATGGCTGACATACGGATAAAAGGCAGATTGGTCAATGCGATTCGCATTAGCTTAGACACCAATGATCATGATGCGATCCGCCAGCAACTAAGCCCAATGTTGCAAAAATCATTTCCACCAGGCGTTTTGATGGTGATTGAAAGTTCAGTCGAACAGGAACTGATTGCACTGATTCAATTACTCATTAGTTTAGAGGCACAGCCAATTGCGGTGACTGAAGGACTATTGGGCGATCAGGCACGTGCCATTCAATTTCCTGTGATTCCACAAGACCGCCCACTTCAAGAAGTGAAAGCGACCAAAGAACAAGTGGTGGAAGTTAAACCTGAGCCTGCCGCAGAACAACAGGCTGAAAATCAAGTCGCTGAAACTGCACCTGCAGTGGCACATATTACGTCGTATCACGATGAAATTTTGCGCACAGGTCAATGTTTGGTACAGCATCAGGGCGACATCATTTTAACCGCAGGCATTAATAGCGGTTCAGAAGTGATTGCTTCAGGAAATATACATATTTATGGTAGTGTACGTGGTAGAGTCATTGCCGGCGCGGGCGGGAATATTACAGCACGAATTTTCTGCCATTCCCTTGAAGCAGAATTGGTATCTATTGCAGGCACATATTGCGTTGCGGACGACATTCCACAGCATGTGACCAAAAAACCTGTGCATATTTACTTAAATGATAACCAAGAGCTTGTATTTGAAGCTCTACAATTTTAATGTATAAATAATCACCAAAAATCCCCAAAAAATATAGGGGAATTTAAACCATAACAGGAGTGGATTCGGTGGCGAAAATTGTTGTCGTAACATCAGGCAAAGGTGGCGTAGGTAAAACCACTACAAGTGCATCTTTTGCAACAGGTTTAGCCCTACGTGGTCACAAAACTGTTGTTATCGATTTTGACGTGGGTTTACGTAACCTTGACTTAATTATGGGTTGTGAACGTCGCGTTGTTTATGATTTTGTGAATGTTTTAAATAATGAAGCGCGTTTACAACAAGCATTAATTCGCGATAAAGATATTGAAAACCTTTATATTCTTCCAGCCTCTCAAACCCGTGATAAAGATGCCCTGACCGATGAAGGCGTGGCACGTATTATGGATGAGCTTGCACAAGAGTTTGATTACATTATTTGTGACTCACCTGCAGGGATTGAGCGCGGTGCTATTTTAGCGATGTATCATGCCGATGAAGCGATTATTGTGACTAACCCTGAAATTTCTTCAGTACGTGACTCTGACCGTATTATTGGTATGCTCGACAGCAAAACTAAAAAAGTAGAACAAAACGAAGGTCGTATCCGTAAGCACCTGTGTATTACACGTTACAACCCAGAACGTGCCGATAAACAAGAAATGCTAACGATTGATGACATTTCTAAAGATATTTTACGTGTACCTACTTTAGGCGTAATTCCTGAATGTAAGAGCGTACTTCAAGCATCAAACGAAGGTAAACCTGTCATTCTGTATAGCGATGCTGCTGCAGGTCAGGCTTATGATGACTTGGTTGCACGATTCTTAGGTGAAGAACGTCCGTTTCGCCATATTGAAGCGAAACCTAAGGGCTGGTTAGCACGATTATTTGGAGCGTAGACATGGCAGGATTTTGGAGCAAATTATTTAGCGGTGAAGATAAGCCATCTAGTGCACAAACAGCAAAAGATCGCTTAAAAGTGATTGTTGCTTCTGAACAAGGTCTTGGTAAACGCTTAAGCCAAGAAAAAATTGATCAGATGAAGAAAGAAATCATGCAAGTGGTGAACCGCTACGTGCGTGGGGTAGATGAACAACACATTCAAATGTCAGTACGTTCAGAAGCCAATATTGAAATGCTAGAAATGAATATCAATTTGCCTGAAGAGCGATAATCTGAATACTGATTAGTCAAGCAAATTGAATCAGGGCAAAATAACGCAAATTATTTTGCCCTATTTTTTCAAAAGAATATAAAGGAGATTGCTATGGCATTATCTCAACCTGCAACCTTTAACGAAGCATGGTCAGATGAACGTGTGTTTGCTTACTTAAATCAGTTGCCACCTGCAGGTGTCAATGCAGATTTCCATGTGTTATATCATGCTTTTAAACACATGCGTCCAAGCGACTATGAGCGCTTATTGACCCAGTTTATTGCCGATGGTCGTGACGTGAATGCCACCAATCCTGAAGGTCAACGTATTCATGACGTGATTGCTGAATTCCCTCGTCAAAAAGATGAGTTTTTAGCAGTTTTGGCTAAGTTTGCCTAAACGATAATGAAATAAAAAATCCCGCAATCGTCATTGCGGGATTTTTTTAACATAAAACAGAATGAGAAAAAACTAAACTAAAATTTCACGTTTTCCGTTTGGCCCCTGCTCACTGACAATACCCTGTTCTTGCATTTGATCGACAATACGTGCTGCACGGTTATAACCTAAGCTAAATTTACGTTGTAAAGACGAAGTCGAAACTTTGCGTGTTTCCAATACAAACGCCACACACTGATCATAAAGCACGTCACGGTCTGGATTGCCTTCACCATCTTCAAAACCACGTGAAGAGGGTTCTTCATCAAATGGTGTCAAGATTTCATCCACATAGTCTGGGTCACCACGTTCACGCCATGCATCACAAATACGGTTGACTTCATCATCTGAAATAAACGCACCATGCACACGCTCTGGTTCAATTTTACCAGGCCCCAAGAACAGCATATCACCATGACCAAGCAAGTCTTCTGCACCACCTGCATCCAAAATAGTGCGCGAGTCAATTTTTGAGTTTACGCGCAAGGCCACACGGGTTGGAATGTTGGCTTTAATCAAACCTGTGATCACATCTACCGATGGACGCTGAGTCGCAAGCAATAAATGAATCCCTGCTGCACGTGATTTTTGTGCCAAACGGGTAATCATTTCTTCTGCTTTTTTACCGACCTGCATAATCATGTCGGCAAACTCATCTGCCACAATCACAATAGAAGGTAATGGAGTTAAGCGTGGAGCACGTTCCTGTGTAGCAGAATCACTCGGTTTCCAAGTTGGATCAATCAGGTCTTCACCACTAGCAAGCGCCTCTTCCACCTTACGGTTATAGTCGCTTAACTTACGAATTTTAAGGAAGGACATTAACTTATAACGACGTTCCATTTCATTGACACACCAATTCAAAGCACTGACTGCATCTTTCATATCAGTCACGACAGGTGTCAATAAATGTGGAATATCATTATAGTTAGCCAATTCCAATTGTTTCGGGTCAATCAGAATTAAACGCAATTGATCAGGTTTATATTTCAGCAGCATCGATAAAATCATTGAGTTCACCGCAACCGATTTACCTGAACCTGTTGTACCTGCAACTAGCATGTGTGGTGCTTTGCCCAATTCTGTAATCACTGGATTGCCTGAAATATCTTTACCCATCGCCATGGATAAAATACCGTTCGGATCTTCAAAAGCAGGGGTTTGCAATAATTCAATCAAACGCACCATTTCTCGGGTGCTGTTTGGCACTTCAATACCAATGTACGGCTTGCCTGGAATGACTTCCACCACACGCACCGATGCCATAGACATAGAACGTGCCAAGTCACGAGAAATATTGGTCACTTTTGACGCTTTCACCCCAGGTGCCAAATCCAGTTCAAAACGTGTCACTACAGGCCCAGGCTGTGCTTCGACCACTTTGGCTTTGACATTGAATTCCTGTAACTTAATTTCCAGCAACTCAGACAAGCGCGCCAATTGTTCTGCCGTAAAATTGACCTTTTTATTCGGGTCAACCTTATCCAACAATTCCAAACCTGGTAGCGGAGAAAGATCACGACGCTTTTCTGCGACTTGCATCGCGCGTGACATTGGACGGCCACTGGCATCGGTCAAAGGCGCATCAAAATCGAAATCATCTTCATCTTGTGGCTTGCCTGCTGTTTCCTGCCATGCTTCTACAAAAGCTTCCTTAGATAAGGCAACTTTTTCAGTTGTAGCCGTCTGCGCTGTCGTTGCTGAACCTGCAACTGCTGCTGCAGTTGCTGCCGTCTGAATAGGTGCCTGCACAAAAGCAGAGCTTTGCGCATAACTACTGCTGGTACGTACTGCTTTTGTTGGATTCTGAACATGATCTTCAAATGGCTCATCACCCAAAAGATCATCCACCAGTAAATCATCTAAACCATCAAGTTCATGCGCTGTACGATTGACTTGGCTGACCTGCTTAGGCGTTACAACAGGATGATCTGATGGTGGCGTAAAGTGCGATTCATTACGCTGAAAATCTACTGAAGCCTCAGTATTTCTTGCCTCATACTGAGCGTGATCACGCTCTGTTTCGAGTGTTTCTACATGGCTGTCACTTTGGAATGGGCTATGTAAATCACTGGCGGTTTTTCCTTGTGGTACAGCCGCTAACAGCTCATCAAAAATTTGGTCGTCATCCCAATCTAACGATGATTTATTGCCAGACTGCGGCATAGACGTAGTTGGTAATCCATCATTTAATGAATTGCTTTGGATTGGGTGTTCAGGTTCTTCTGAAGCACGCAATAGTGCATGAATGTCTTGGTTATGCTGTGAGTCAGTATTTTCCTGCAAGGCACGCCACACTTCACCTGTTGCCACAATACGCTGGCTGTCTTGTTCCAATTGATGTGCTTTTTCAATGGTTTTTTCTAGCTCTACATCATCAATTTCATCTTGAACTAAAAGCTGTTGTGCCTGTTCATCTTCTTCACGTTGCTGCATGTGATTAAACATACGCTCCGCTGCAGGATGTGGCGTTTCAATCTGTTGATTTTGTTGTGCAACTGCAATTTCTGTAGATGTACGATCATCATGTGCAGCTGTAGTTTCGGCCTGTACCGCAGGCGCAGCAGCAACCACCGTTTTTTTCACTTGCGGTGCAGCACGTTCAAAATCAGATTCTGGCTCAGGCACATTACGGTAAAATAAATCTTGTAGATAGGCAGGTGTTGCTTTTAAAGTCGCCCAAGTTCTGTTCCACTTTACACCAAAGGCCAAAGTAAACAGTAAAACCCAGAACGCCACTAAAAATGCAGTAGCCCCATAAATGCTTAAAAGCTGTGATAAGCTCTGCCCAAGCTCAAAACCGATAATCCCCCCAGATGCGTTATCTAGCGTATCGGCAGGGACTTGCCAAAACAAATACAATAGGCTTGCACTGGCGAGCAAAATAAAAAACTGGGCAGCATAACGAAATGGGCGGTTTAAAAAACTACGTGGCCACCAAACTTGTAACGCTTCAATAAATAAATAAGCAGGAATAAGCAAACTAGCCCAGCCTAAAAATCCAAATAGTAAATCGGCAATCCACGCCCCTGCAACCCCACTGGCATTCGAAACCTGTTGGGTATCACTGGAAATATGCATCCAGCCCGGGTCAAATGGAGTATAGGTCACTGTTGCAAGAAACAGATAAATTCCAAAAGAGACCAAAAATAAAGTCACTATTAAGCGCTGTGCATAAGCACCCGACACCGCAGTCATATACTGTCCTGTTGCCAATTCTTCATCAATGTTTTTGTTTGCTCGTTGGTCTAAAAAGCCACTTATTTGAATGAGCCTCTGCGTTGAATTGATCTATGCAACCTTGAAGAAGATTACAAGATAAAACGTATCGCAGACCTTATATTATGCACGTGTTGCCTAGAAAAAGATGCAAGATTATTGAAGTGTGTTGTTAACTTTTTCTATATAGCTCAAATCGATTTACCTGATCAGTAATATCAAATTTATTCACACAGCAAAGTCTTTCTGTTTCACGTATAATTTCATAAATTTCTAAATAAAAAAAGGATGCTGTGCATGAGCGCTCGTCACTCACGATTAATTATTTTAGGTTCTGGCCCTGCGGGTTATAGTGCAGCAGTTTATGCAGCACGTGCTAACTTAAAACCGACATTAATTGCAGGCTTGCAATTAGGTGGTCAGCTGACCACCACCACTGAAGTAGACAACTGGCCGGGAGATCCTGAAGGTTTAACTGGCCCTGCGTTAATGGAACGTATGCAAGCCCATGCCGAACGCTTTGGTACAGAAATCGTGTATGACCATATTAATGAAGTGAATTTAAATGTTCGTCCATTTGTACTTAAAGGCGATATGGAAGAATTCACCTGTGATGCACTCATTATTTGCACAGGTGCAACTGCACAATACTTAGGTTTAGAATCTGAAGCAGCATTTATGGGTCAAGGCGTTAGCGCATGCGCAACCTGTGATGGTTTCTTCTATAAAAATCAAAAAGTAATGGTTGTGGGCGGTGGCAACACGGCTGTAGAAGAAGCATTGTATCTTTCCAATATTGCTTCGCATGTAACCTTAGTACACCGCCGTGATTCGCTACGTTCTGAAAAAATCTTGCAAGATCACTTATTTGCCAAAGAAAAAGAAGGCAAAATCAGCATTCTTTGGAATAATCAGGTCGATGAAGTCTTAGGTGACAACACTGGTGTAACATCGGTACGTTTAAAATCAACCACTGATGGTTCAACTCAAGATGTTGAAGTTTCAGGCTTGTTTGTTGCGATTGGTCACAAACCAAATACCAGCATGTTTGAAGGTCAGTTAAACTTACGTGATGGTTATATTCAAGTGCAAAGCGGCACAGCAGGCAACGCAACACAAACCTCTGTTGCAGGCGTATTTGCCGCTGGTGATGTTGCCGATTCAGTTTACCGTCAGGCAATTACTTCTGCAGGTTCAGGCTGTATGGCTGCGCTAGATGCAGAAAAGTATTTAGATGCCTTAGGCGAATAAACTCAGCTCATTACCTTAAAGACACAAACCGCTCTCAGGAGCGGTTTTTTTATCACAACATTTTTAGGTATGATGCGCAGCAGATCATATAAAACTGTATACGGCTCTTGATATGCAAACGCTCCCAGCTTCATCATTCATTTTTCCAGATCCAATTGAGGTTGATCCTGAAGGTGAAGGCTTGATTTGTGTCGGTGCAGACCTCTCCCCTGCCACTTTATATGAAGCCTATACGCATGGTTTGTTCCCTTGGTTTTCAGAAGGTGAGCCCATTTGTTGGTGGAGCCCAGAACCGCGTTGTGTGATTTTTCCGAAGGATTATCACCCAAGCAAATCCTTAGTCCGCAACATGAAAAAAATAGATTATCGGATCACCATTAACCACGCCTTTGAGCAGGTCATTCGCCATTGTGCCTTGCCGCGTAGTTATGCCAACGAAACGTGGATATCTGATGACATTATTCAAGGTTACTGTCAGCTGTTTGCAGCAGGTTATGGCTATAGTGTTGAAGTCTGGGAACAAAATACTTTAGTGGGCGGCTTATATGGCGTCACCATTGGTCAAGGCTGTTTTGGTGAGTCGATGTTTAGTCATCGCACCGATGTATCCAAAATGGCATTTTATAGCTTGATGCTGATTGGCCAAGAACAAAACTTAGCCTGGATTGACTGCCAATTGGTCAATGAGCATTTGCTTAGCTTGGGTGCATGTACACTTTCTCGCCAAGACTACCTTAAATCGTTACAAGATGTTGTAAAACAGCCCGCCATCAATTGGAAAAAATATCAGGACAGTGTATTTTCAAGTAAAACAATAGCGCAGTATGCGCGCCTACTTGAATGACAATAACAGAGAGGGATCTTGAAAATGAATTCATATCACCCAAAATCCCTGCTAAATGATTTGCAGTATTACATTACCCCGCCGCACGATTGTAGTTATTTATCTGAAAAATCTGCACGCATGGTATTTTTAGACCCTGCACATAAAATTGATGTCGTAACCCTGTCTGAATTATCTCGACTAGGTTTTCGTCGCAGTGGTGACTTTGTCTATCGCCCTGAGTGTCACCTTTGCCGTCAGTGCCTGTCGTCTCGTGTTCCTGTTGCGGAATTTGGCATGAACAGCACCCAAAAGAAAGCATGGAAACGCAATCAAGATTTACACATCCAAATTACCCAACCACAAGATGCTAGTGATGTACATTATGCGCTGTACGAACGCTATATCAATGAACGTCATGCCGATGGCGATATGTTCCCGCCTAGCCGTGATCAGTTTGAAAAGTTTTTAATTCACAGCTGCACCCACAGTTTCTTTTTAGAAATGTGGCAGGAAGATCGCTTAATTGGTGTGTCGACCTGCGACTATTTAGATGACGGTATTTCTGCGGTCTATACTTTTTTTGATCCTGACGAGAGCCGTCGCTCCTTAGGAACATTTGCAGTGTTAAAGCAGATTGAACAAGCCCAACACTTGGGGTTGCAATATGTCTACTTAGGCTATTGGGTGCCACATTCAAACAAAATGAATTACAAGTCCCAATATGTGCCACTTGAACTGCTTTTAGATGGTCAATGGCGACGCATTAACCGCAGTCTAAATGCAGATGAGGTTCAGCAATTGGGAAACTCCTTAATGACGACGCTGCCCTTGGGTTGGAATAACTCGATCATTAAATAAAATACAGTAACCCCATACTAAATGTGTTGAGATTTCACGTTTACTTAAACAAACTGGCAAAATCGTCGCTGCAAGATTTCACCATAATAATGGCATGCTCACGTGTGCCATCAGGTTTAGGATAATAATTTTTACGTAAATCAATTTGATGAAAGCCTGATTTTTCATACAGCGCAATTGCAGCCTCATTACTTTCGCGCACTTCCAAAAAAATTTGCACAGGTTGATTATTCAGCTCGGCAATTGAATGTTCTAACAATTGATAACCCAAACCCTTGCCTTGCTGACTAGGATGCACTGCCATCAACAACAAATTGGCTTCATCCAACACGGGTTGCAAAATACAAAAAGCCACCACTTTCCCCGCCTGCTCAATGACCGTGGTGTGATAGTTTTCTACCGCTTCAGCAAACTGCTTAGCCGACCACGGATGGCTTTGTACCAAATTTTCAATTGCAACAACATCGGCCACATCGCCAGCTTGCATTAATCGAATCATAAGAAATGATCTTGTTAGGTGTTAAGATGTAGGCATTATAGAAGTCATAACAAAAAAATCGAGCAAAAAAAAAAGCAACGTGCGTTGCCTGACCAAAGGGAAAAGTTTAGAAGCCTAATTTGGCTTTCCATGTATCCAACAAACTCGTAGTATCAACATCATTAGGATGAAAACTTGGTTTAAAATACAGCAACATTTCTTTTGCCATACCGGTAATCACGCCTTTCGATGGGCTATAAGCATAACGATAAATCATTTTTAAGTTTTCAAGATTCAACTGCTGATCTTGTTTGAGTAAACGTAGTAAAAAATAATTTTGCACGAAAAATAAAGTTAGCATTGAAATCACTAATGATGATGTTCGTAATGCGTAGGCTTTTACGCCTTTACCAAATACACCTTCAAATACATCATACGCAACCGCTTTATGTTCATTTTCTTCAATGGCATGCCATAACCACATGGTTTTCATAGTATCGTCACTCATCAACTCTTGAATATGAGAATTGCTGAGTAACTGTGAGGCAATCGTAGCCGTAAAATGCTCTAAGGCTGTGGTTGCAGTTAAATCCACCATTTCCTGTGTAATACCAACCGGTTTTGCGATTTTGGCAAGCAGCTTGCGTGTAGTCTGAATGACTGTATCAGTGTGACGATCTAAAGTATCAACATCATGTCCAAACTTTTGCGCTGAAGCATTAAAGCCCACATGCTCATGTGTATGCATGGCTTCTTGACCAATAAAAGCACTGATTTCTTTTTGCAATTCAGCATTGTCTTTTAACATTGGGTGATAACGTACAACACGTACACTGTCTATAAAGAACTTTTCACCTGCAGGGAATAAAGCAGATAATGCAGTCATAAAATGGGTAAGACCAGCATTCCCACTCATCCAATATTCTGGCACTGCATCAAAGTTAAAATTCATGCGACGTACAGGGAAACTTGCTCCTGCTCGCTGACTAATACTGACTTTAGCATTCATATTTTATCTCCCTCGATTACTGTAAAACCAATACATCTATTCAGTAACCGACGTATTTCTTATTTTTGACTTGCTTTCATCTTAAAGTTTTCTCGTTTTTGTTTAAGTGCAGTTAAGGACAGCAAATTGTCAGTTCAGGACATGAGGGACAAAAATAATGATGAGTGAAATTGTTTTTTTGGTGCAAAAGCACAAATAGCGAGGCTTTAAATTTTTTTGTGATATAGATAAAAAATAACCATAAAAAAAGCGCTCCAAATGGAGCGCTTTTTCACACTATACAGTGATTATGCTGTTACTTTAGCAACAACACCCGCACCTACAGTACGACCACCTTCACGGATCGCGAAGCGTAAACCAGCG
>NZ_JAAZQY010000023.1:0-42926 GCF_012371315.1 Acinetobacter sp. A1 | reverse complement strand
CAAATCTGGCTCATCAATTTTCTGACTTAAATTTCGCTCAAATAAACTTCGAGTAATTTAAACCAATCAATCAATGAAATATTTTCGATTAATCAATCAGTAAAAATCCACACAAGTTGTTCTTCATAATCTCTTAATGATCTTATTTTCACTTCGTCAGTGAAAATATAACGCAAAACTTTCTCTACAACTTAACCCTGTGAGCTAAGTTTCTAAGTTGTTTCGCGTCGGGATGGGTGCATTCTAGGGGATTTCAAAATCTTTGCAAGCCCTAAATTAGAATATTTTTCACGTATGTATTTTTTTTCTACAAAATTGCTTGGTTTTTTAATTTTTTAGCTATTTTTTCATCAAAATTTAATAAAAAGTCCGATCCACAAGCTCCTCAAGGCTTTTTAGAAACTGTTTTTGATTAACCTAAGTTATAAGTTCGCAGCTACTGTCATCGATTAACCCAAACTATTAATCTAAGTTTTTTAAAATCTATATCTGAGTTTTAACCAAAAATTTTGGATATCGCTTAAAAATACCAATTTATCTTAACCAATCATTTAAACGGCGTTTATCTACTTTATGTTTTTTATGTTAGTACAGCAATCTTGCTCATTACTGAAAATAGAAGCTCACAGTTTTATGACTTCGATTGAAATGTAAATACTTACTTTAAAAATGGCGTGAAAGTTAGTGAATACGAAACCTGCAAATTTCTGGGCTACATCTTATTTACTGCAAATGCCTTAGTAGCAAATAAAAGAACGCTGACTAAATTAAATAGAATTTACCTTTTGGTCTAAATTAGCATTAAAATCGAGGCAAAAAAAAGAAAGAGATCTCTCCCAAAATCCCTCCCTCGGAGTTGAATCTATAAACGATCCATATATTGTTATTATAGTTATAAGAAAAAAAGAGTCCCTTGGGGAAGAGACTTGGAAATTGTGGAGCTATAGTTATAAGTACCCTCTAGATCTGTTTTGTACACTGTGTCTAGATGGATGAATCATATACATAACTGAGCAAAAATGCAAGCCACTTGGCAAAATTTAAGTGTTGTTTTTATAAGGTTTTTTTTGAATTTACTTATTTAAATAATTCATATACCCAACATAAAATAAAAGCAGGCCAATGCCTGCTTTTATTTTCAATTACTTAGCACACGATTAGTCGGTAAAAGTGACTTTGGCAATCGCTTTTTTGCCCGCCTGAATAATATGCGTTGCATTTTCCTTCACAGAAAAACCTGCATCTACAACATTCCAGTCCACTTTTACTGCACCACGTGCAACTGCATCTTTGGCTTGCGCTGCATTTTTAGTCAGGCCTGCTGCACGCACAATAGAAGCAATAAATAATTCACCGCCAAACTCAGCACGTGAAATGGTCACCTCAGGTGTACCTTCTGGTAATTCACCTTCGGTAATAATATTGCCCGCACCTTTATGGGCGTTTGCAGCAGCTTCCGCACCGTGGAAACGCTCAACCAACTCAAGTGCCAAAATCTTTTTGATTTCTTGAGGATTACGCCCTTCTGCCATTTCTTTCAACAATACGTCAATTTCATCCATTGACTTAAAGCTGAGTAATTCAAAATAGCGTTCTATCAGACTGTCTGGCATAGATAAGACTTTTTGATACATCGCACCCGGTGCATCAAACACGCCAATATAGTTGCCTAAAGATTTAGACATTTTATTGACGCCATCTAAACCTTCTAAAATTGGCACCGTGATACACACTTGCGCTTCTTGATCATAACGACCTTGTAAGGTACGTCCCATCAACAAGTTAAAGGTCTGGTCTGTACCACCTAACTCCACATCGGCTTGTAAGGCCACCGAGTCATAACCTTGTACCAATGGATACAAAAATTCGTGAATCGCGATCGGTTGTTGGTTGTTATAACGCTTGGTGAAGTCATCACGTTCCAACATGCGTGCTACAGTCTGCTGCGATGCCAATTGGATTAAATCGGCTGCAGTTTTTGTAGCAAACCATTCAGAGTTAAACACCACTTTGGTTTTCTGAGGATCAAGAATTTTAAAAACCTGTTCTTGATAAGTTTTGGCATTTTCCAAAACTTTTTCACGTGACAACGGCGGACGAGTTGCACTTTTACCTGTTGGATCACCAATCATGGCCGTATAGTCGCCAATCAAGAAAAACACTTCGTGACCTAAGTCTTGGAATACTTTTAATTTATTGATTAATACCGTATGCCCCAAGTGTAAATCAGGTGCTGTCGGGTCAAAACCCGCCTTAATTTTTAAAGGACGATTCTCTTTTAATTTCTTCAGAAGATCTTCTTCAGAAATAATTTCATGCGTGCCTCGTTGAATGAGAGCAAGTTGTTCTTCAGCCGGCAGGAAATTTGACATCACGAAATCCAAACACATCAGTTATTCAATTTGTGCGATATACTAACACTTTTTCAGCATATTGCAGGCTATAGAATAACCATGACAGCGATCTATATTGGGGTAATGACGGGCACAAGCATGGATGGTGTCGATCTTGTTGCTGCTTCTTTTGATCCACTGCAACTCCACGCCACCCTAACTTTGCCGTTTGACCCTGATTTACGTGACGAACTCATGGCACTCACTTTGCCCGATGATAATGAAATTGACCGCATGGGCAAGGCCGATGTAGCTTTGGCCACCATGATTGGGCATGGTATTAATAGTCTGATCGAAAAAAATAAACTAGATAAATCTCAAATTAAAGCGATTGGCTCACATGGTCAAACCATTCGTCATCGTCCCGAACATGGCTTTACCTTGCAAATTGGTGACCCCAATATCATCACTGAAATCACACAACTTCCTGTAATTTCAGATTTTCGTCGTCGTGACATGGCCGCAGGTGGACAAGGTGCACCTTTAGTACCCGCATTCCATCAAAACTTATTTCAACATTCGAGTATTCATCGGGTTATTTTAAATTTAGGCGGTATTGCCAATGTCAGCTTATTACCTGCGGGGCAGCCTGAAGCAGTATCTGGTTTTGATACAGGGCCTGCCAATATTTTAATGGATGCTTGGTGTGAGCGTTATACAGGTCAGCCGTATGATGAAAATGGCAATTGGGCCGCTTATGGACATCCAATTCGCAGCTTACTAGATCGATTGCAAGCACATGCATTTTTCTCCAAAGAACCGCCAAAAAGTACGGGGCGCGAAGACTTTAATTTGGAATGGCTAGATGAACAAATTGCCGATTGGCGCAATGATGTGGAATATGACGAACTCGAAGATAATCCTGAAAACGTACAAGCGACTTTATTAAAGCTAACCACACGTGCCATTAAAAAAGCCATTTACCGTTCTGGCATGGATACAGGCGAAGTCTACGTCTGCGGTGGTGGTGCTTATAACTCCTACCTATTGGAACAGTTACGCTGGCGTTTGCGAAAACATCAGTGGACTGTACAAAGCACAGCCGATTTAGGTTTGAACCCAACTTGGGTAGAAGCGACGGCGTTTGCTTGGTTAGCGATGCGTTTTTGCCAACAGTTAAGTGGTAATTTACCTGCTGTGACTGGGGCAAAAGGTGATCGTATTTTAGGTACCATGACCTTGGTTTAACTCCTAACAGGAACAAAAAAGCCTTTCCTATTTCTGCACAGGAAAGGCTTTTTAATTTGTAGTACATCCATCCAGTTTTTAGATAGTTATACCTAAATAATTTTTAGATAACATTGCTTAGATTGAGAATGAAGAACCACAGCCACAGGTCGTGGTTGCATTCGGGTTTTGTACCACAAAACGTGAACCTTCTAAGCCTTCAATATAATCTACCACTGAACCCACTAAATATTGATAGCTGAGTGAATCGACCAGCATTTTTACATCGCCATTCACAAATTCTGCATCATCTTCATTTTGGCTTTCTGCAAAGTTAAAACCATAAGAAAATCCTGAACAGCCCCCACCTGTGACATAGACACGTAGCATTAAGTCTTGATTCCCTTCGCTATCACGCAATTGGCGAACTTTTTTAGCAGCGTTATCGGTCAGCTCAAGTGCTTGGGCATTCATGATGGATTCCTCAGATACAATTCAGATGTCTTTTTCGCAAAAAGACCACTATTCAAGTATAGCATACTCAATATTGGGACTGTGATGCAGAATTAAAGTGAATTCTGAGTAATTATCTCAAGATTATCGAATCATTTATAATTTTCATCCTGCAAACCACATTCGAAATTGGTTGGCGCTTCTTTGCAGCGGAATTGCCACAATAATTTCATCATGCGCTTGTCATAGACCCCACGTTTGGTCAAATCAATCCGCGATTCACGCATCATTTTTTGATAACCCGGTTGATCTGCTGTAGGCACTTGCATCCAATATTTGGCAGGAATATCGGCTTTCATTTTTCCTAAAATACCAAAGGCACGTGGTAATTGGCCTTTGACCCATTCACGTGATTTTTGCCCAAAACCTGCAGGGAATTTATCTGGGCGGATAATAATATTACCCGTCACCTGTAAAATTGGATAGTTCACAATCGCACCTTTACTGCCTAAACCTTTATGTAACTCTAAAGGACGGAAAACTGCGGCTGGTGCGCCAATAATATCGACCTGACCATTGTTAAATTTACTGCCAAAATTGGTAACATCGGCACTAACTGCTTGCGCACCAATTTGCTGTACCATAATTTTTTGCGCTTGGTCGTAATCTAAAACTGCAATTTTTTTGCCTGCCGCTTTGGCCACGCTATTAATGCTGCGGTCATTCACCATCAAAAAGGCATCACCCACTGGAATAACACCTGCCACTTCATACTGACCATTGCGCATATATTTGGCAAATGCAGGACTGGCCAACCCTTGCATGACTTTTACTGCAAGTTTTAAATCAGGAATAGCACCAATGGCATCCAATGAACCTGTAAAGTGGTTAAATTGGCGCCCACGCATACCTGTTACACTAATCGCATCACACTTACCTGCTTTAAAGTCTTCTGCGATAACCCCTTCGTTTTGACCAACACGTAATTCAATATTGGCACCCCAATTTTTTGCGGCCAATTGATAATCTTGCATTAGGTTGTAAACATCACCATTTTTTCCAACCAAATCAAATACACAAACCACTTGTTTGGCCTGTACGGCGCTGGCAGCCAAAGATATTCCCGCACCGAATAATAAAGCCTGCGTCCATTGTTTCATGCATGTCTTCCTTATTTTTTGTTTTTCTAACGTTGTTGTTATCTACCTGACTTAAAGCAAATTTCAAGTCATCAACAACCGAGCAGTTGCTCGGTTGTTTACAGCTTCGTTATTCACCACCAAGTGAACATTCAAAATTGGTTTTTTCGACAGAACAACGGGCACGTTTTAATACGCTCATCATGGCAGGGTCATAAATGCCACGCTTGGTCATATCCATACGTCCATCGCGCAACATTTTTTGATATTTGGTTTTATCTTCTGCACTGAGGTTCATTTTATATTTGGCTGGAATTTCACCTTCCAAACGGTTAATCATACGCATGGCTTTAGGTAAGTTTTTCACAAACCAATCACGTGATTTTTGCCCAAAACCTGCTGGAAATTGTTCAGGACGAATCACAAAATCAGCTGTCACTTGCAACACAGGGAAATTAAACATTGCCCCGTTATTGCCTAAACCTTTATAAATTTCTAAAGGTTTATAAGCATAAGCAGGTGCACCAACCATATCTACCTGACCATTATTGAACTTGGCCACAAAGTTAGACACATCTGAAATTACGGCTTGCGCACCGACACGCTGCACCATAATTTTTTGTGCATCGTCATAACCAAGTACTGCAAACTTTTTGCCTGCTGCTTTTTCAATAGAGCTAATATTTTTATCACGCACAAAAATAAAAGCTGAGCCTAAAGGTGAAATCCCTGCCACTTCATACTTTTTCCCACCTAAATTGGTGACCATTTTGGTTGCATTACGTTTATCTAGGGCAAAACTGATGGCACGCTGTGCAATGACATTACTTGGTGCGCCACCCAATGCATCAATTGAACCTGCAAATTTATTGTACTGACGGGCACGCATGGCGGTCATAAATACCCCATCACATTTACCCGCCTTAAAATCATTGTCTGCGACCGCTTCATCTTGACGCGGAATTAAATTAACTTCTGCACCCCAGCCTTTTGCAGCCAAGGCCCACTCTTGTGCCATTTGAAATGATTCGCCAGACTTACCCAGTAAGTCAAAGACACACACATCTACTTTTGCTGCCTGCACCTGCGCGCTGAAACCGATTGCAGCCAAAGTGGTAAGGGTTGCTAGTGTTTTTTTCATTGTTACGATCCTTCTACACATTTTTTTATTTTTGAGTGTCCCTACACGGAATAAATATTAAGCAAGTTTTATTAAAAAAAATAGAGCTTTTACTCCATTTTTTTTAGGATGATGGTCATATTGTTTAAGCCTGTTAAATCGCAAGATAAAAATTCAATTTAATGTCTTAAATATCAAAAAATTATAAATTTATCTGCATTTTTGCTAATTACAATTTCCTAAAACTGGTTACAAACTTAAACAGGCCTTTTCAGTTATTCACCGCCAATAGAACATTCAAAATTGGTTCTTTCCACTGTGCAACGCGCTTTTTTGAGTACTGTCATCATCGTTGGGTTATAAATTCCTTGTTTGGTCAGCTCGATGCGACCGTCACGTAAAAGTTTTTGATATTTTTCTTTTTCTTCTTTCGAAAGTGTCAGCTTATAACGTGCAGGGATATCTGATTCTAAACGTTGCACCATGGCAAAGTTTTTTGGAATCTGTTTTACAAACCATTGACGTGATTGACTGGTAAAATTAGGACTAAATTTATCTGCGTTTAAAATTAAATCTGCTGTGACGTTAATTACTGGAAAATGAATCATCGCACCTTGGTTGCCCAAGCCTTTTTGAATTTCTAAGGGTTTAAAGGCATATGCAGGTGCAGCAATGATATCCACTTCACCTTGATTAAACTTACGCACAAAATTTGAAATATCCGACATCACGGGGATCGCACCAATACGCTCCACCATAATCTTTTGAGCAGCATCATAATGTAAAACAGCGAATTTCTTACCTTTGGCATGTTCAATACTATTTACTTTACGATCGCGTACAAAGATATAGGCCGTTCCAATTTGTGCAACACCCCCTACCGTATAGTTTTGTTGATTGAGTGTGCTATTTAGACGTTGGTTATTGCGCTTGTCTAAGACATAAGCAATGGCTTTTTTGGCAATTTCATTTGAAGGCACGCCACCTAAAGCATCAATCGAACCTGCGAATTTATTGTAGTATCGTGCACGCATAGAGGTGAGATATACCCCATCACACTTACCGTCTTTAAAATCTTGATCCGCCTTGGCTTCATCCTGATAGGCCACCAACTTGACTGCATTTCCCCAAGTTTTGGTATTTAAAGCCCATTCCTCAAGGAACTTATAAGATTCACCACTTTTACCCAATAGATCAAATACACATACCGAATTTTGTGCCCAACTGATACTACTGAACATCGCTAGCCCTAATCCCGACAAAAATATCCCTATTTTGTTCATTACGTGATCCTACGCTATTATTTTTATACTGATTTTCCCTATCATAGTTTTACCATTGTTCAACTTATGATCAATCTTTATTCACTAAATTCAGATGAATAACAAAAAATCCTTTGCCGAAATGTATGGATTAAATACGTGAGATTTTTTTCATTTCCTTAATGCTTCATTTAGAATAGCCGCATCATTTTTCTCATTTTAGATATTTCAATGATTCAGTTAGATCAACTCTCTATACGTCGCGGTGGACGTGTTTTATTCCAAAAAGCGTCTATGCAAATCCATCCTGGCTGGAAAGTCGGTCTGACTGGTGTAAATGGTGCAGGAAAATCTAGTTTATTTGCCGCACTCTTGGGCAGTTTAACCCCCGATGAAGGTACACTGAGCCGTCCGCAAGGTTGGACTGTGGCGCACATGGCACAAGAAGTTAAAGCCTTGGACTTGCCTGCAATAGATTTTGTACTTTCAGGTGATGAGGAATACTGGAATATTCAACAACAATTACAACAGCCTGAACAAATGGACAATGACCGCCTTGCGCATTTGCATGGTCGTTTTGATGAAATACATGGCTATACTGCCCCTGCCAAAGCAGCACAGTTGATGGCAGGTTTAGGCTTTATGGAACATCAAAATAACTTGCCTGTGAGTAGCTTTTCAGGTGGTTGGCGCATGCGCCTGAATTTGGCTCGCACCTTAATGAGCCGTTCAGAATTGCTGTTACTGGATGAACCCACCAACCACTTAGACCTAGATGCCATTTTATGGTTGGAAGACTGGCTCAAAGCCTATTCAGGAACCTTAGTGCTGATTTCACATGACCGTGATTTTTTAGATGCCATTACCGATCATATTTTACATATTGAAAATGGTGAACTGACTTTATATACCGGCAATTATTCTACTTTTGAAACTACCCGCAGTGAACGCTTGGCACAGCATCAACAAGCTTATGAAAAACAGCAAGAAACCCGCGCACATTTGCAAAAGTATATTGACCGTTTTAAAGCCAAAGCCACCAAAGCACGTCAGGCGCAAAGCCGTATCAAACAATTGGAACGCATGCAATTACTTGCCCCTGCGCATGTCGATACGCCATTTACCTTCAGTTTCCGTGAACCCACCAAAATGAGTTCACCTTTATTGACCTTGGAGCAGGTCAGTATTGGTTATGCAAATAAAGTCATTGCCAGTAAAATTAACCTGCAAATCACTCCGAGCAGCCGAATTGGTTTATTGGGGATGAATGGTGCGGGTAAATCGACCCTGATTAAATCCTTAGTTGGTGAATTAGCCTTATTATCTGGTACCCGTAAAGCGTCTGAATTGCTCAATATTGGTTATTTTGCACAGCATCAAATGGATGCTTTAGATGATAATGCCAGTCCAATGTTACAACTGGCACGTATTGCCGATCCTAAAATCAGTGAAGCCACTTTACGCTCTTTTTTAGGCAGCTTTGGCTTTAGCGGCGAACGCATGGATACCCCGTGTGAAAGTTTTTCAGGTGGTGAACGAGCACGCTTGGCTTTGGCTTTAATTGTATGGCAACGCCCTAACGTACTGATTCTAGATGAACCAACCAACCATTTAGACTTAGATATGCGACACGCCTTAACCATGGCACTGCAAGATTATGAAGGTGCTGTGGTGTTGGTTTCACACGAACGTCAACTGATTGCCAGTGTTTGTGATGATCTACTTTTGGTACATGCAGGACAATGTACTGAATTTGAGGGGGATTTACAGGATTATGCCAACTGGTTGCGTCAAGCACGCGCAGACATGATCAAACAAGGCAGCACAGAGAGCAGCAACCCAAGCCCAGTAGCTGAAAAAACCAGCTCGAGTAAAATTGATAAAGAAGCGCAACGCAAACTGGCAGCTCAACGCCGTGAACAGACCCGCCCTTTACGTAAAAATATTGAAAAATGCGAAGCCAAAATTGAAAAAATTCAGCCACGTCTGAGCGAAATTGAAAACCTTTTGGCAGATACCGCCTTATATGAAGCATCACGTAAAGATGATTTACTGCAACTGATGAATGAGCAAAATGATCTTAAAGCAGCATTGGCAGAAGCAGAAGAACATATGCTTGAACTGATGATGGAACTTGAAGAACTCGAAAGTAGTGTTGAATAAGCCTGATTATTCAGGCAATTAAGTATTAATCATCATCGCCTTTAGACTGTGTCTGTTATCCAACGCAGTGCTGAGGGCACAGACTTTTTATCCTTAATTGCCATCCTTTAATTTATCTTCACAATCCAAATATCAAAGAAGATAAAACCTTCGCTGCATGTGTTTAATTTATCTAATCAATCCACAGCTAAAGATTTAGCACAGACCAATCCCTGATGTTCCACAGCAAACTGCAATAAAAATTAAAATTAGATCGAGCAAGAAGCTAGGTGTTCAAATCATGCATTTTAAATTCAAAGCGCAACGTTTAAATTTAAAATCTTAGATTTAAATTCAAAGCCGATTCAAAAGTTACCCACAACCTAATTTGATATTCGTTTTTAAATTCAAAACCACTATTTTTCTGCTTTTAGCTCAAATATACGATCAGCGAATTAAAAATTCAGTCCTAATTATCTAAAATTATCCACAAGCCATACGACTCATTAGGCACTGACTTTGGCTGCACAAAAACGTAATTCCTGAATTTTCCAGCCCTGTAAATAGCGCCAGATTTCTTGAATATAGCCCTGTTCATCCGCCAAACCAATCTGAATCCGACAGTTGACCTGCTCACGGTCAAATGCATATTCTTCAGAATCGACATTGGGTTTTTGTGGCTTCCATACCCCATTTTTAATTGCATGCTGAATTGTGGCATAACGTGTTTCACGATTTTCCACGCGCGATTCAGCCTCATAAATTACGCTAAAATCGTCATCTTCATACTGTGCGAGTGTTTCAACATTGCCCGTAAAAAAGGCGTTTAACCATGCGTCACGCGCTTGTTCTAATTGATTATCCATCTTGCTGCTTATCCTCTATTTTTATGTAAATTTGATTAGTTAAGGCTCAGCATGACAGAACAATAAGTCATTTTTATAAAAGATATTTGGATGAATCATGACAACAACAAAAGCCAAACACAAAAAAGCACTCCGTAGAGTGCTTTTTACAATGCATTGTCTTGGCGCTAATTAAGCATCAATATCTGCATTTAAGGCATTTTCTTCAATAAAGGCACGACGTGGTTCTACGTCATCACCCATTAAGCAAGAGAACATGCGGTCTGCTTCAATTGCATCATCAATGGTCACCTGCAACATATTACGGTTTTCAGGATCCATTGTGGTTTCCCAAAGCTGCTCAGCATTCATCTCACCTAGACCCTTATAGCGCTGAATCATCATGCCACGGCGTGAGTCTTGTAAAATGTGTTGCCACACCTGATGGAAAGTATTGACCGCAATTTTGCGTTCGCCTTTTTCCAAATAAGCACCTTCTTCAAGCAATGTAAACCAGCTTTTTGAATTTTTCAGCAAACGTGCATATTCAGCTGAACCAAGTAACCCAGCATCTAACAAATATGCATGCGGTAAGTTGTGTACATAAACCGTGATTCTTGGCCAATAAGTTGCAGATTTTTGACCCTCTGCATCTTCTTTTTCAAACTGTTCAATGCTCAGTTCTGGACGCAAACTTGGCTGCAATTTTTCAATACTGCTGCGCAGTTGCTCACCCCATTGCTGCACATAAGCTTGATCTGCAGTCTGATCAATTTTAAACGCCTCTAGCTCTAATAAACCATCCAACAAACTTGCAGGATAACGCAAGGTTAAGCGGCTCAAACTCTTTTGCGAAGTTTGGTAATCTGCAATCACTTTCGCCAACGCTTCACCACGAATGGCAGGCGCATCAGCACTCACATGCAATTCCAACTCATCAATGGCATTGGAAATTAGGTAAGTTTCCAGTGCATCGTTGTCTTTAATGTACTGTTCCTGTTTGCCCTTTTTGAGCTTATACAGCGGTGGCTGTGCAATATAAATATGACCACGCTCAACCAGTTCTGGCATTTGACGGAAGAAGAAAGTCAGTAACAAGGTACGAATGTGTGAACCATCCACGTCGGCATCGGTCATGATGATGATTTTGTGATAACGCAACTTGTCTGGGTTATATTCTTCACGGCCAATACCACAACCCAAAGCGGTAATTAAAGTTCCAACTTCAGCAGATGAAATCATCTTGTCAAAACGTGCACGTTCCACGTTGAGGATTTTACCTTTCAGAGGCAAAATCGCTTGCATCTTCCGGTTACGACCTTGTTTAGCCGAACCACCTGCCGAGTCACCCTCGACCAGATACAATTCAGATAAGGCAGGGTCTTTTTCCTGACAGTCCGCCAATTTACCTGGCAAACCTGCAATGTCCAACGCACTTTTACGACGTGTCATTTCGCGCGCTTTACGTGCCGCATCACGGGCACGTGCTGCATCAATAATTTTCCCTGCAATTGATTTTGCCGCTTGCGGGTTTTCCAATAAATATTCAGAGAAAGATTTATTCATGGCCTGCTCAACCGCAGGCTTAACTTCACTGGAAACCAGTTTTTCTTTGGTTTGCGAAGAGAATTTTGGATCTGGCACTTTTACCGAAACAATCGCAGTTAAGCCTTCACGCGCATCATCCCCCGACACCACGACTTTTTCCTTTTTCAGGATATTTTCACTTTCCATGTAGTTGTTTAAACCACGGGTCAGCGCAGCACGGAAGCCTGCCAAGTGTGTTCCGCCATCTTTTTGCGGAATGTTATTGGTAAAGCAACGCACGTTTTCCTGATATGAATCATTCCACTGCAATGCCACTTCTACAGTAATACCGTTTTCAGCTTGCGAGGTGAAATGGAAAATTTCATTCAGGTGAGTTTTGCCTTGGTTGATATATTTAACGAACTCAGACAAACCACCTTCATAATCATAAATGTGTTCTAAATTTACACGCTCATCACGTAATACAATGCGCACACCCGCATTCAGGAAAGACAGTTCACGTAAGCGACGCGCCAAAATATCGACATTAAAAATGGTTTGGCTAAAAGTGTCAGCACTTGGCCAAAAACGCACTGTTGTACCCGAATCTGCGGTTTCACCCACCACTTTTAAAGGGTATTGCGGGTCACCATGACGATATTCCTGTTGGTGAATTTGCCCTGCACGTTTAATCGTCAGTTCAAGTTTGCTCGATAGTGCGTTCACGACTGACACACCTACACCGTGTAAACCACCCGACACTTTATAACTGTTATCATCGAACTTACCGCCTGCGTGCAGAATAGTCAGAATAACTTCTGCAGCTGACACCCCTTCTTCAGGGTGAATATCGGTTGGAATACCACGTCCATTGTCAGATACGCTGACAGATTCATCTTCATGGATAGTCACCAAGATTTCATCACAATGGCCCGCCAAAGCTTCATCAATAGCGTTATCGACTACCTCGAACACCATGTGATGCAAGCCTGTACCATCATCTGTATCACCGATATACATGCCTGGACGTTTACGAACAGCATCTAGGCCACGCAATACTTTGATACTAGAGGAATCATAAGCCTTTTCATTGGTTTGTTCTGTAGTAGAGACAGATTGATCTTCTGAACTCATGGTTTCTCCCTAGTGAAAAATAGGTCTATCCAAAGATAAAAAATTATTGCTCAACAGCCTGCACCGTACCGTGATCGACCTGAAATAAGCGATAAGGAATCGACAACGCTTGTAAGTGTTGTTGCACGGATTGATGATCTAAAGTGGTAATAAAAACTTGACTACCCAATTGGCTTAATCGTTCAATTAAACGTTGTTGTGCGCTTAAATCTAATTCTGCTGTCAGATCATCTAATAATACCACAGTTTCCTTGTTGCACGCATGCAGCATTGCAATCTGTGAAAGTTTTAAGGCCATAATCAATAGCTTTTTCTGCCCACGTGACAGCACCACATCTGCATCGCCCATTGGGGTTTTTAGGCGTAAATCGGCACGGTGTGGGCCGTATTCGGTATAACGACGCTCTAGATCTTTTTGATGATAATTGCACAGATCATTCAGCAAGCCCGTATCGGTATGAAAGCCTGCGCTATATTCCAGACGAATCTCTAAATCTGGCAATAACTGCTGCAAGTCCTGAGCAAAAAACTGTTGCCATTGCTCCATAACACCAACCCGTTGCCGATGCAAAATCTCCCCATAATCACTGAGCATTTTGTTCCACGGCTCTAGATCAGACAGACTTAAATGACGTTGAGATTTGAGTAGGCTATTGCGTTGTTTTAAGGCACGGGAATAGTATTGCCATGCATGATAAAATTCTGGTTCCACGTGGAACATCAACCAGTCCAGCAACTGACGCCGTGGTTTGGCCCCATGGTCAATAATTTCGGTACTGAGTGGATCAATCAATTGCAAAGGTAAAATCTTAGCCAGCTGACCTTGGGTTGCAACAGGGTCACCATTGACTTTAATCAACTGCTCACCTGAAGCCATTTTTTGCATACCAATTTTTTCTGTCAAAGACTGGGCAAATACAATCGCATCTTGGCTGCTGTTCTGAATATAATTTTTTGGAATATGGGTACGAAAAGAGCGGCCTGTGGCAAGTAAATGAACCGCCTCTAAAATAGAAGTTTTTCCTGAGCCATTTTGCCCATAAAAGACATTAAACGGCTGCAACTCATGAAGTGCAACCGCTTTTAAGTTCCGAACACGCTCTATATGTAAACGCGTAATATGCATGATTCAGCTAAATTATTTTTTTGAATACACGACTCGCTTAAACACGCATTGGCATTACAACATAAGTTTGATCTTGATGCGCTGGGTCTTGTACCAATACTGACTGATTGGCTTCAGTCATGGTCATAGAAACATCATCACCATCTAATGCGCCCAAAACATCTAATAAATATTGCGCGTTAAAAGACATTTCTAACGGTGAGTCAGCATATTGAATCGCTAAATCTTCAATGGCTTCATCTTGTTCTGGGTTATTGGCGCGTAACTGCAAAGTGTCTGCACTAAAGTTCAGAAATACGCCACGTAATTTTTCATTACTTAAAATCGCAACACGCTGTAAAGACTGTTTAAAAACATCATGTGCAATCAGCACGTTTTTGTCGCCACCACGAGGAATCACACGACGATAATCTGGGAATTTACCATCAATCAGTTTTGTGGTGAAACGCACGGTAATATCCGCTTGTTCTTTGTCACGGCTTGGGGTACGAATGGTTACGTTTAACAATTCACGACCAATTAACAACGCCAATTGCTCATCTTCAATGCTAAGTAAACGTTGCAATTCAGCCACTGCCTTACGCGGCACAATTGCTTGAATTAACTGCGTAGCCGTAGAAGATGCCACCGTTTCACATAAAGCCAAACGGTGACCATCAGTAGTTACTGCACGTAATTGATTTTCGTCAATTTCTAGCAAAGTACCTGTTAAATAAAAACGAACATCTTGCACCGCCATGGCAAACGCAGTTTTTTCAAACAGGCGTTTTAATTCACGCTCGGTCACTGTCACTTGCGTGCCCTGAGCATTTTCAGTGGCCAATAACGGATAATCTTCTGCAGGCAAAGTGCCCAATACAAAGCGGCTATTGCCTGATTTTAAAATACAACGCTGATCTTCAGTAATTTGTAAATCAATTAAAGCTGCGCTTGGCAAAGATTTACAAATATCCATGAGTTTACGTGCAGGTACTGTGGTTTCCCCTGCTTGCAAACATGCACCTTCTGCCAATTGAGTACTAGCCACCAATTCAACTTCTAAGTCTGAACCTGTAATGGTGAGCGCTTGCTCTGTCACCTGTACTTTGACATTAGATAAAATATTTAAGGTATGGCGACGTTCAACCGCTCCTACGACATGTGACAGAACATTCAGTAAGCTTTCTTTCGCGATTTTTAAACGCACGGTGCATTCCTCTAACAACTGAAGATTGGAGAATAAAATAGATTTTTTAGCAGTGTACTATGCGGCAAAAGCTGCCGCATGGCAAGAACAGAATTTGAGCAAATTCGGTCAACTTTGCAACAAGCGTTGCAAGTTTTTATAGTCTTCGTTAAAGATCGGATCTTCTTCACGCAGGCTTTGTACTTTTTCGCAGGCATGCATCACGGTACTGTGATCACGCCCACCAAATGCCATACCAATTTCTGGGAAACTATCACCTGTGAGTTCACGCGCTAAGCCCATCGCCAACTGACGTGGACGTGCATAAATACGTGTACGTTTTGGCCCCACCAATTCTTTTAAAGGAATACGGAAATACTCACTCACCACACGCTGAATATTTTCTGTGCTGATGGTACGCGCACGAATTGCTAAAACGTCTTTTAAAGATTCACGAACCACATCTAGATCAATAGGTGTGCCTTTAAAACGTGAAATGGCGACGACTTTATTCAAGGCGCCCTCTAATTCACGAACGTTCGCCACCACCTGTTGAGCAATAAATAAAGCACAATTACGTGGTAAATCTACTGCACTGCTTTCGGCTTTCTTTAATAAAATTTCAATACGGGTTTCAATATCGGGTGGTTCAACCCCTACAGACAAGCCCCACGAAAAACGTGACACCAAACGAGCATCCAATTCAGTTAATTCTTTTGGATAACGGTCTGAGGTTAAAATAATCTGTTTAGATTCATCGAGTAATGCGTTAAAAGTATAGAAAAACTCGACCAAACTGGCTTCTTTACCAGCCAGTAAATGGATGTCATCGACCAACAATAAATCTAAAGAACGACAGTTTTTCTTGAATTCTTCAACTTTACCTTGCTGCAAAGAGCTGACAAAGTCCTGCACAAAACTTTCTGCAGTCATATACATGACCCGAGCATTGGGTTTGGCTTGCAACAAAGCATTACCCACTGCTTGCATTAAGTGGGTCTTACCCAAACCTGTAGGGCCATACAAAAATAACGGGTTATGCTGAGATGCCCCCAACTGGGTCAAAACCTTGCGACAGGTTTCCGCAGCCATTTGGTTAGAACGACCTTCTACAAACAAAGAAAAGGTGAATAACGGATTTAACTGGCGTTTACGACTCTTTGCAGAAGACTCTTCTTTTTCGCGCTTAGGTTTTGCAATAGGCACAGGCGCAGATTCCAGCGCAGCTGTAGTTGTAGCAGGTTGTTCACTGGCAGATAAAATTGCACCTGGACGTGAATCGACCAAAATTTCAACCTTACGCACCCGTCCTTCAGACAGTTGTTCGGCCAAAATAGCAATTAACTCGAGATGATGCTCTTGAATGTAGCGTGTCCAATAAGGATTAGGCGCATAAAGTTTTAATGTATCTTCAACTTCTTCTGCCACCAATGGGCGAATCCACATTGTAAAGACATTTCCAGAGAGCTCTTGTCGCAAGCGATTTAAGCAGTCCGTCCAAAGCATGTGAAACCCCTATTCAATCCATTTTAAATTTAAAACTTACCTAGACCGCCTGAGCGGGTCGCCATTCTAACCAAGTTATCCACATCTGTCATGACAAAATCAGCAAAATTGCTCAAAAAAGAAATCATCAAACCTGAATTTAAATTTATATCGTGGTGTGGATAAGTTTATCCGCAAGATGTGGATAAAATATAACATAAAGTTATCCACAAAGTATTAAAATTATAAAAACACAGATATCCACAATACATCTCATTGTTTTATTATATAAAAAGTGGCTTTCCCACAGAAAAATGCTGCCCTAATAGTAATAAATTTAAATTTATAAATTTGAATTTATTTATAAGAGCGCAAGCTGCTGTGGATAATTCAGCTATGGTTTAAATTTAAATTCAAAACAACAGCCATAAATTAAAAGCGAATAAACTTGTGGATAATTATGTGAATAATACTGTTAATAACTTATTAGTCAAACATAAACAAATATTTATCTTGTGTATATTTTAAAATTACCAAAAAAACTGAACACGCTGGCAAAAGTAAGTTGAATGAAAAATTAAGGCTTATTTAATAAGAAAACGTGTTTTTCATTGACAGCTCAAGCAATGAGCACTAAAATCGCGGACCTTTATAGAAAGATCATTTTTGGAGTTTCGATATGAAACGTACATTTCAACCATCTGAATTAAAGCGTAAGCGCGTTCATGGTTTCCGTGCTCGTATGGCTACTAAAGCTGGTCGTCAAGTATTAGCTCGCCGTCGTGCAAAAGGTCGTCACAGCTTAACTGTTTAATACAGTCACGCTGAACCGACTTTTGGGTGTTATGACAACACTTTATGGCTTCAGCACAGAGTTGAGATTACGCTGTGCTGCCGATTATAAAGGTGTGTTTGATGGTGCGCTTTTTAAAGTGCATCAACCCCATTTCTTATTTCTTGCAAAACATTCCGAACTGCCAAATAGCCGTTTGGGTCTTGTCGTTGCAAAAAAGAAAGTGCGTCGTGCACACGAACGAAATCGAGTAAAACGACTTGCTCGCGAAAGCTTTCGCTTGCATCAACAGCAATTAAATGACTTGGATATTGTGGTAATGCCCAAAGTTGGAATTGACACTGTATCTAATGCGGAATTGCATCAGCAATTACAATTTGCTTGGCAAAAGTTGCAACGTCTTGCCAAAAAGCATTCAAAAATAGCTCCCTCCCCACAAAAGTAGAGATGGCCAATGGTACGTTTACTGCATTGGTTGATACGTTTCTATCAGATCGCGATTAGTCCGTTATTGGGCCCGCGCTGTCGTTATATTCCAACTTGTTCTCAATATGCTTTGGAAGCAGTACATAGCCATGGTGCTGTGAGTGGTGTGTGGCTGGCTACAAAACGTATTTGTCGTTGTCATCCGTGGGGTGGTTCAGGTTATGACCCAGTGCCGCCAAAAGTCATTCGTTTTATTTCATTTCAGCAAATAGATTCTCAAACGCATCACATTACTGTACCCTTTCGTGATCGTTTATTGAACCAAAAATCACTCTAACCACTTGGGGTAATAGATATGCAACAATGGGCCAGGTTTGCAATTCTCGGGGCCATGTTTGTCGTCGCATATTTGCTCATTTTGGCGTGGCAAAAAGATTATGGAAATGCTGAAACAGCACCGCAGCAACAAACTGCCGTTGTTTCACATGAAGTGTCTGCAGATTTGCCGAATGGCCAAACGGCTACAGCAGCTTCTGATGTACCGCAAGCAAATATTCCTGCACAGCAAATAACCGATGCCACAGCACCTGTTAGTCAGCAGCTTATTTCAGTACAAACTGACCTTTATCATCTTTGGATTAATCCTAAAGGTGGTGATATTGTTCGTGTTGAATTACTCAATCATGACAAGAATAAAGACAGTGACGATCCTTTCGTGATGCTGGAAAGCGACGCTAAGCGCACTTATGTCGCGCAATCTGGGTTAATCGGGTTGAATGGTCCAGACAGTAGTCGTAATGGTCGTCCAAGCTATGAAATTGAAAAATCAAACTATAGCTTAGCCGATGCCAAAGACAGCAAAAATAAAGCCGGTGAAACAGTTAAAACTTTAACTGTACCAATGGTGTATAAAACTGCAGATGGCGTTGAAATCATCAAGACCTTTAGTTTTACTGCGGGTGAATACCCAGTATTGGTCAATCACAAAGTGATTAACCGCAGTAAGCAAAACTGGCAAGGTCAGATGTTTGGTCAGATCAAGCGTGACAATTCAGATGATCCAGGTAAGTCAGACCAAGGTATTTTTACTTTGGGAACGTTCCTGGGTGGTGCATGGGGTACGCCTGATGAGCACTACAATAAGCTGAAATTTGACAACTTCAATGAAGAAAAACTGAGTATTGATGCAACAGGCGGTTGGGTGGCAGTGGTACAGCACTATTTCGTGAGTGCATGGGTGCCTGGTCAATTAAAACTGACACAAGCCGATGGTCAGCCGTACGCTGCGAAACTGGAATCACGTAAGTCTACCGATGAAATGAACATCATTGGTTTCACTTCACCAACCATTAATGTACCTGCAGGTACGGTGGCTGAAGTCGATGCGACGTTCTATTCTGGCCCAAAAATTCAGTCTGAATTAAAAGATTTAGCGACTGGTTTGAACCAAACTGTAGATTATGGCTGGTTATGGCCAATTGCTAAGTTATTGTTCGTTGGCTTGCAATTCTTCCATGGTTTAGTGGGGAACTGGGGCTGGTCGATTATTCTATTGACTATTTTAGTGAAACTGATTCTGTGGCCATTGTCGTCTAAGAGCTATCGCTCTATGGCGAAAATGCGTGTGATTGCACCTGAAATGCAGCGCATGAAAGAAGAGTTTGGTGAAGACCGTATGCGTTTCTCGCAAGAAATGATGGCTTTGTATAAGCGTGAACAGGTCAACCCATTGTCTGGTTGCTTGCCATTGCTACTGCAAATGCCAATTTTTCTTGCTTTGTATTGGGTATTGATGGAATCGGTAGAGCTCCGTCATGCGCCATGGTTAGGTTGGATTCAGGACTTATCGGCAATGGATCCATGGTTTATCCTGCCATTATTGATGGGTGTGACCATGTATATTCAACAAATGTTGAACCCACAACCGACTGATCCAATGCAGGCTAAAATCTTCCGTGTGATGCCTGTTGTGTTCACCGTATTCTTATTGTTCTTCCCTGCAGGCTTGGTTCTGTACTGGATTGTCAACAACTTGATTACGATTTTACAGCAAAGCTTGATCAACAAAAGCGTTGAGAAAGACCGTGCCAAACGTGAGCAAGCAACTCCAGCCAATTAAGTGTGGCTGAGCAGCTGAATAAATCCGCTTAAGATGGTAATCTTAAGCGGATTTTTCTTTGCATATCTTTTAAAGTTTTAGGTGAATTTATGTATAACCGCAGCACCATTGCAGCAATTGCGACTCCGCCTGGCCGTGGTGGTGTGGGGGTAATCCGCCTGTCTGGCCCAAAATCCTATGCCATAGCGGAGGCTTTGACTGAAAAAGCCTTGCCTAAAGCACGTTATGCAGGCTTTAGACAGTTCTATGATGCGGCAGGTGAGGTCATGGATGAAGGCTTGGTGATTTGCTTTCCTAATCCAAACTCATTTACTGGTGAGGATGTGGTGGAATTACAGGGGCATGGTGGCCCTGTCATTCAAAATGCCCTGCTTGCACGTTTGCTTGAGCTAGGGGCAACGGCTGCTAAAGCGGGTGAATTTTCCATGCGTGCCTTTGAAAATGGCAAACTGGATTTGGTACAGGCTGAAGCGATAGCCGATTTAATTGATGCCACTTCACAAGCTGCAGCACGGTCTGCAGTACGTTCTTTGCAGGGGACATTTTCCACGAAAGTGAATACCGTGCTGGAAAAATTAATTCATTTGCGCCTGCACGTAGAAGCTGCCATTGATTTTCCCGAAGAGGAAATTGATTTTCTGGCCGATGGGAAAATTTTAAATTTGCTAGATGATGTTGCTGCTTCGGTGACTGCCGTGCAACAGTCTGCACGTCAAGGGCAATTGTTGCGTGAAGGTTTGCAGGTGGTAATTGCGGGTAAACCAAATGCAGGTAAATCATCTTTGCTGAATGCACTAGCAGGAATTGAACGTGCCATCGTGACGGATATTGCGGGTACTACACGTGACGTATTGCATGAAAAGATCAGCTTAAATGGTTTACCTATTACTCTGACCGATACCGCTGGTTTACGTGAAACAGGCGATATTGTTGAAAAAGAAGGCATCCGCCGTGCCATTAAAGAAATTGAACAGGCAGATTTATTGCTATTGGTTTATGACTTAAGCCAGCATGAAGATCCACTGCAATTGGCACAGCACTATTTTGCTCAGCATATTGAGCCAAAGCGTTTAATGTTGATTGGCAATAAATGTGATTTAACTGGAGTCGCCGCTGAAATTTCAGATTTTAATGGCTTTAGGCACATTACGGTGTCGGCTAAACAGGAAACAGGTGTTCAGTCGCTCATAGAAGCGATTACAGCGCATGCAGGATTTCAGCCTGAAGAAGATACCTTTATTGCACGTACCCGCCATTTAGACGCAATGAAGCGCACTCAGCAGTACTTGGCAGAAGCACGTGAGCAGCTGGTGGTCTATCATGCAGGTGAATTAGTAGCTGAGTCTTTACGTTTGGCGCAAAATGCATTGGGTGAAATTACAGGTGATTTCTCTGCCGATGATTTGTTGGGTAAGATTTTTGGATCGTTCTGTATTGGAAAGTAATTTCAATTTCCCGCGATTACTTTCTAGGTAACTATAAAAATTAGCATTAAGTTTTAATAACTTAGTGCTTTTTTATTTTTCTCATATTTACTGCACACTGTTAAAAAACATCACTTTACATATTGTTTTAGTCTCCTATTCGTCACAAGCACCTGTTCAAATCACTTTGGTCTTTTTACCCCCAGCATTTAAAGCTATGATGGTGTAAATAATTAAAAAACTGACACTAAATTGAATGCTTAATGCCTAAGAGAAGCTCTTTGCAGGAGATTTTAAATGCTGGATGTGATGTATTTAAGAGAACTACTGATCACTTGGGTGCATTTTCTGCAACTTTCCCTAGAGTTTATCTCTGTGGTATGCGTGGTTATTGGTTTAATTAAAACCTTAATTGTGTTGATCCAGTTAAAATCAGGTCGCACCGCACGATATTGCTTTGGAGATTGGTTGGCAACCGCTTTAGAGTTTCAATTGGCCGCAGATATTTTGGCGACAACAGTTGATCCCGATTTAGATAGCCTGATTAAACTGGGCATTATTGCTGTGATTCGGACTTTTTTAAACTATTTCTTGATTAAAGAGCTTGAGCATCAACCGAACAATGAAAAATAGCTGATTAAAAATAAGTAGCTACTAGCAGCATATTTTTACTTAAATTCATGGCTAAGCTTTAAGCTATACCCTTATTGAAAGAGTATGATTAATCTAAGACTGGGCTGTCTTGGAGACGGTGGTGCCACATAATCAAGATTGCACACAGTAAGCAGATTGCTGCACAAAAACTCAATACTGCAGTGCTTAAACCAAAGTGGTCGGCCAAGTAACCGACTGCAATAATGGGCAAGATTGTGCCTAAATATCCGACAAATAAATAGGTCGACATGACCGCGGCACGATTCTGAACATTGGTCATAGCATGAATCAGACCAAAGGCGCCAATGAGTGCCAAACCGTGTCCAATCCCCAATAAAATATCACTGACAAAAAATAGAAAACTCCAGCGTAAATACATACATAAGCCCAAAATTAATAGGCTGAATAGCAGTAAATACAAGCCATAATTCAGGCAAGTTCGTGCAGGAATAGCTTTAGAAAAATATTGCACCACGGCTGAAATCAGTAAAATACAGGTAATAGCCAAACCACTGACCAATGGCCCGTGCCAAGGAATAATCACTTGCACAAAAGAGGGAGAAAGTGAAGCAAAAAGGCTAAACGCCGCAAAGGCGCAAAATGCAGTTAAACCCGTAATATAAAATTCAGCATGAAATTGCGGTGCTGGACGTTCCAAACGTGGCGCAATTGAAAAGGCCTGTGCCTCAAATTGTGGTTGAAGTAAACGGTATAAACCAATAAAACATAAAACTGCCCCAATAATCACTGGAATATAAGGCGTAAATAAGGGAGCAGCAGAAAATTGAGCAATCGCTCCACCCAACAAAGGGCCTAAACCAAAACCAACGGCTGTAATCACCGAACTAAGTTGAGGGGCATGTGCTTTATGGGATGCGGGAATGCTCCAAATCAGGCCAATTAATGCTGAGGTGGTCATTAATCCCGAAGCAATTCCAATAATAAAACGCCCGAAAGCTAACCAAAGCGCATTATTGGCAAACATGGACATCAACAGTCCTAGGGTGATGATCACCAAGCCCAATTCTAAGGTTTTTAAAAAGCCAATGCTGTTACTGGTACGCCCTAAAAATAGCAAGGTAGCCAAACAGCCGAACATGTAGGCAACAAAAATAAAGGTGATATGACTGGGGAGGAGCTGCCAAAGTTCCTGATAAATTGGATACAGTGGGCTGGCGAGTGCTGTGCCCATAGTGCCAATGATCAGGGCAAGGCTGATCATCACAAAGGGATGCCAAGATTGAGATTGAGTCATAAAAAACTCGATTGAGTGCTAAAACTTAGGGTCTAGCTCTCAAATAGTGAGAAATAAAAACTCAGTGTAAAGAGAAGCAGTTTAAGTGGTCAAGCCAATTTATGTGTTTAGCTGTAGCGTTTTAACAGCTTCATAAATTCTTCTAGTTCATGTTCGTTAACCTCACACTGATCACCAATCACGTGATGGCGTAAATGTGATTCGATCAGCTCGTTCATGAGTCCATTGACAGCACCTTTAATGGCCGCCACTTGTTGCAATACTTCAATACAGCCGCGTTCAGGGTCTTGAATGGCTTGTTCTACTGCCCCAATCTGCCCTTGCAAGCGTTTCACACGATTTAAAATTTTTTTATCTGTATGTAAATGGCTCAACACATCACCTCAATTTTAATATACTGTGGGGGAGTATATTTAAGAACGACCTCCCGCTATGCGTCAGCAACATTCTCATCATCGTACCCATGTGCATCAATTCGATCAAGGCAATCCGCTGGCGCAGAAGCGAATATTATATGCAGCTTTGTTAACTGCTGTCATGATGTTCTTAGAGATCATTGGAGGATGGGTCTTTAATTCGATGGCATTACTGGCCGATGGCTGGCACATGAGTTCACACATGCTGGCTTTGGGGTTGGCGTATTTTGCTTATCGTGCGGCACGTTATTATGCTCAAGATACCCGCTTTAGTTTTGGAACGTGGAAAATTGAAATTTTAGCAGGTTATAGCAGCGCCATTTTATTGTTAGTTGTGGCCGCATTTATGGCGGTGCATTCTATCCAGCGCTTATTTTTTCCTGTCGATATTCATTATAACGAAGCCATTCCAATTGCAGTTTTAGGTTTATTGGTGAATTTGATTTGTGCATGGTTATTACATGAAGATGATCACCATCACCATCACCATCACCATCACCATCACCATCACCATCACCATCATGAGCACGAGCATGCACATGACAGCCATGACTTGAATCAGAAAGCAGCCTTTATGCACGTGGTGGCAGATGCGGTCACCTCTATTTTTGCGATTATTGCCCTGATTGCAGGCAAATATTGGGGCTGGGATTTTCTAGATGCAGTTTTGGGAATTGTAGGTTCAATTTTGGTCGCACGCTGGGCAATTGGGCTAATGCTTGAAACAGGTCGCACCCTTTTAGATGCAGAAATGGATCATCCTGTGGTAGATGAAATTCGCGAGGTGGTTGATGAGTTACCTGTACAGGTGAGTATCACCGATTTGCATGTCTGGAAAGTTGGGCAAGGTAAATTTTCCTGCATTTTGGCTTTGGAAACGGCGGAAAACTTAGATGCAGATCAGGTACGTGCAGCCTTGGCGGTACATGAAGAAATTGTGCATGTGTCTGTAGAAATTAATGCACCGCTGTCTGTGAATGTTCCACGTGAAACTTAAATATGATGTATTGAGTGGCTTGTAGCATTTGCGTAAAACAGGCTAAAAAATGCTGAATTTGGTTTGGCTTTGAGCTTAGAATCGGGATGAATTTATTTTATCAAGTTCAGACAATGATTAAACAATTGAGTTTGGCAGCCTTAATCGGGGTGTGCAGTACATTTAGTATGGCCGATGTGGCATCGGTAACAAAAAATTTAAAACAGCAGCACCCACATTTAAAGCTAGAAAATATTCAGGCCACAGAAATGAAAGGGATTTATAGCGCTGCTATGGATGGTCAAGTGGTGTATTTAAACGAAGATGCCCAACATATTTTGGCGGGCTCTATGATTCGTCTGAAAGATCAGCATAACCTGACCAAAGATTTGTTGATTCAACAAAACAGTGTGGATTGGAAAAAGCTACCTTTGCAGGATGCTTTAAAAAGTGTAAGAGGTACGGGTAAACGTCAGATTGCGATCTTTTCTGACCCAAATTGCCCATATTGTAAACAACTTGAGGCTGAACTGAAAAAGCTGAATAATATTACGGTATATACCTTTGTTTTGCCGTTAAAAGCACAATCTGTAACGCCGTCTAAACAGGTGTTTTGTGAGAAAAATCCAGCACAGGCTTGGGAAAATTTAATCAGTAAAGCGCAGTTGCCTAGCAGCAAAAGCAGTTGTGCCAACCCAATTGAGCGTAACTTGGCTTTAGCCAAAAGTTTAGCTGTGCAAGGAACGCCTGCCATCATTTTTTCAAATGGTTTTAAAGTGATGGGTGCTTATCCTGCCGCACAAATTGAGCAAATTTTTAAAGAATTTGGTTTGTAAAACTGTTATGTGAATGGGCTAGATTTCAGTACAGTTTAGTTCAGAAAACAAAGAAAAAACCGCCTGAAGTTTTAGGCGGTTTTTTTTAGATCTGATTGAAAGATCAGGACTATAATTAAGCACGCGATTTTTTCGTGACCATATTATAAATAAACAGAATAATCAGCGCACCAATGATAGAAGCGAGAAAACCTGCAGCAGAGCCATCTGAATAAAGCCCTAGCATACGACCTGCGTAGGTGGCCAATAAAGACCCTGCAATCCCTAACAATGTTGTGACAATAAACCCTGCTTTGTCATCTCCAGGATGAATAGCACGTGCGATTAAACCTGCAATAAAACCCACCACAATAGCGACAATTAATGACCACATGAGCAGCTCCTTGTTATCTTTGTTTATGTTTTAGATCATGTTTCAGTCTTATCTTTGCTGAAAAATTCCGAGGAAAACAGTCAAATAATGCTACAGCATGTTGTGTTTTTGTCCTGTTTGATACAGGAAGTACAAAAAATAGGCCAAAAAAAAGTGATCCAAAGATCACTTTTAAAAACAGGATGTATTTGGTTTTTTATAAACCAATTTCACCAATAAATGGAATGTGGCGATATTTCTGATCGTAGTCTAGGCCATAACCGACAATAAATTTATCTTCAATTTCAAAGCCCATAAATTGGACATCAAGTTCAATTTCACGGCGTGATGGCTTACTAATTAAGGTGCATAGCTGAATTGAGTTTGGTTCACGCGTTTGTAAAATTTCAACGACTTTATTTAGAGTGTTACCTGAGTCAATAATATCTTCAACCACCAACACATCTTTACCGCGAATTTCACCATCGAGATCTTTTAAAATTTTCACATCACGCGAAGACACAGTACCGCCACCGTAACTGGATACGGTCATAAAATCCAGTTCATGCGGCTTGTGAATGGTGCGGCATAAATCTGCCATGAACAGCACCGAGCCACGTAATAGGCCAATCAACACCAATTCTTTATCACTGTTGGCATAGTGTGCATTAATTTTTTGACCAAGTTCCTGAACTTTTGTCTGGATTTCTTCTGCAGAAATCAAAACCTGCATTTCAACTGTCATGGGTAGATACCTAAAAAGCAAAAATAAAAAAGGTGTTGACCTGCAACACCTCAAAATATGTCTTAATTTTAATATATCTTGGTGGATGTTGCATCCTCTTGCATGGTTAAAATAACATCATTTTTTGCTTTGGGATGCATCTGAGCGTAACAAAAAGGCACAGCCGAGCGCCAACATTCCCAGTCCAAGCACTCGGAGCATAGGACGTCGAGCAGGTTTAGATTCCTGCTTTTGGAGGTGCTTCAGCGTTTGGTTTTGGGTTGCTTGTAGGGTTGTAGTAGGCACGTTGTCCATAAATATAGGTCGCATGAATATTACGGTCATCTGCTAAAGTAATGAGGGCAAATAAGGCATCTTCAAGGTTTTTCGCGCGTTGTTGGCGTAAGCTTTGTAAAGCTGTGGCGTGTAAATCTAACACCACAAAATCAGCTTCTTTCCCTACCGTAAAATTGCCAAGTTTGTCGTCTAAATCTAAGGCTTTGGCAGCTCCTAAAGTGGCATGATACAGCGCTTCATAGGCCGAGAGTTTGTTGCCTTGTAGCTGTTGCACTTTATAAGCTTCACTTAGGGTATGTAAAATATTAAAGGATGTCCCTGCCCCAACATCGGTGCCTATGCCAACTTTGACTTGATGCTCCCAAGTCCGTTGCAAAGGGAATAAGCCACTACCTAAAAATAAATTGGATGTTGGGCAAAAGGCAATCGCTGAATCTGTTTGATGCAGACATTGCCATTCATTTTCTTCCAAATGCACGCAATGCGCAAAAACCGAGCGTGAACCAGTTAAGCCATAGTGATGATAGACATCTAAATATCCCTGTTGTTCAGGAAATAGCTGTTTGACCCAAGCAATTTCATTTGGGTTTTCACTTAAATGGGTATGCAGATATACGTCTGGATATTCGGCTTTAAGCTGCCCTGCCCGTGCCAACTGTTCAGGACTGGAGGTCGGTGCAAAACGTGGGGTAATGGCATATAGATTACGTCCTTTACCATGCCATTTTTCAATTAAGGTTTTAGAGTCTGCGTAAGCGCTTTCTGCGGTGTCGCATAAGGCTTCAGGTGCATGTCGGTCCATCATCACTTTACCTGCAATCAAACGCATTTGTTGCTGTTGTGCAGCTTCAAATAAAGCATCTACCGATTCAGGATGCACCGTACAGAATACCAACGCTGTCGTGGTACCATTTTTGAGTAATTCCTGCACAAAAAATTGAGCAATCTGATTTGCATAGGCTTGATCTGAAAATTGTAGTTCGGTTGGAAAAGTATAGCTATTTAGCCATTCCAATAATTGTTCACCATACGCGCCCATCATTTCAGTTTGTGGAAAATGCACATGGGTGTCGATCAGTCCTGGCACAATTAAATACTCAGGATAATGCTGTATGGGCGTATCTGCAGTGAGTTGTGACTGCCCTGCTTGCCAAGTACCAAACCACTGTATCTTGCCATGTTCGCAAATCAGCAAGGCATCTTCGATATAGCGTACTTGTTCAGGCAGCTCTTGTGCTTGAGTGACGCTATTTTGAAAATCTAGAAAGCGACCACGAATGGCGGTGCGAGCTATGGCAGATGACATGGAAACAACCTGTACTTTATTTTTTCGCTGGATTGTACCTGAAATATACAAAGATTTAGCTCAATTTTATCTTAAAGTTTGACCAGATGGTAAATGAAAAGAATAAAACAGCCTTCCCGAAAGAAGGCTGATTGGAGCAATTAATATGAGACTAATAGCTTATAGCGTGGTTTGATGATGTTTACGGCTGTGGCGAATAGACAACCAAGCAGTAACGCTCAGTACAATCACAATAAAGCCCAGTGAGATCCAAATTGGCATGTGGAAGACATCCAGCATCAACATTTTAAAACCAATAAACAGCAAAATTAGACCTAAGCCATAAGGTAAGTAATGCATTTTACTGGCTGCACCAGAGAGCAAGAAAAACATGGCACGCAAGCCTAAAATAGCCATTAAATTTGCAGTCAGGACAATAAACGGGTCGGTGGTGACTGCAAAAATTGCAGGAATTGAATCGACGGCGAAAATCACGTCAGATGCTTCGACCAAAATTAAAACTAAAAAGAGTGGTGTGGCCCAAAGTACGCCGTTTTGGCGAACAAAGAATTTGTCTTGTTGTAGTGTTGGCGTGATACGCATGTGTTTGCGTAACCATTTTAACAGCGCCATATCTTCGATGTTGCTGGCTTCTTGTTCTGGGCCTTTTAAGAATTTAAAGCCCGTGTATACCAAGAATGCGCCAAACAGATATAGAATCCATGAAAATTCTTGTACGAACCAAGCTCCAATAAAAATAAAAATGGTTCTGAGTACAATTGCACCTAATACGCCGTAGAGTAAAATTTTGCGTTGTAAACCTGCAGGAATTGCAAACGCGGCAAAAATCATTAACCAGACAAAGACATTGTCAATTGCTAGAGATTTTTCCAGTAAATAACCCGCAAAGTATTCCATGACTTTGGTATTGGCGATTTCAACACCAAAATGCTGTTTGAGGTATAGCCATAAGCCGCCACCAAATAAAGCCGCAACACTGACCCAGGCTATACTCCAATAGGCAGCAGTTTTTACTTTGACTGATTCGCCTGCTTTTTGCCGAAAGCCTAAGAAGTCAATAGCGAGCATGACGGCCACAATTGCAAAAAAAGCGGTGTAAAGCCATAAATTGCCGATAGATTCCATACAATCTCCGCATCCGACAATTGGCCACAAAAAAACCTTGACCCGTTGTCAGATGATATAAAACATCTGTAACAACATGATCAAGGTCTTGCCTACATTGTGCTGAAATTTTTATGTATTCAGGCACGATGCTCAGCGTCCGACTTTTTGCAAAGTGTAATGACGAAACGCTGACACGTTAAAATTGATTTTAACGTTTGGAGGAGGCTACTCCCCTTGTTCAAACAATTTGGGATTAGGCCATGGCCTAAATCTGTGCAAAGAATTACATAATTTTAAATAGAGTGCAATTTTTTCTGTAATATATTTATGGTAATGCTTTGTATATTTTGAATTTTATTTCTTTTTAAAAGGGTCTTTTCTTTTTTCATCAATGATAGATTTGAGCAATATACCTGCTATGCATAACAACACTAAAATAGCTGCTAAATATAAGTCCATATCTTACCCCTAAATAAATGTATTAAATATGTTGCACAATTGTATATTAAATTCTTTAAAAAAAATAGTTGGTTCTTTCTCAACTTATTAAAAATTAGATAATTAGCTTATATTTTTAGATTTTTATGTGAAATATACAATGATTGGTTTTACATCTTGAATTAATTTTGTGAGATATTCCACGATTCTTTATTGATTATTGATTATTGATTATTGTTTATTGTTTATAAGCAACATTCTTTTCGAATTTTTTTATATAACTATATTTTGAATCGTTAAATTATATAAAAATAATATGTTTAGAAATCAATTTATGCTACCACTAAAATATCATCCATTTGTTTAGGCGAATAATTTATGAAAATTCAACATCAAGAAACCCAACGTGGCGGTGAATTTTTTATTGAACGTGATGGTCGGCATATCGCTGAAATTACTTATCAATATCAAAATGAAGCGACCATAGTGGCAGATCACACTTGGGTAGATAATTCCTTGCGTGGACAAGGTGTAGCACGTCAATTATTGGATGTCTTAGTTGCATTTGCACGTGAAAAGCAGCTTAAAATTGTTCCAACCTGCTCTTATGTTGATGTGATGTTTCAACGTGAAGCTGAATTTGCTGATGTGGTGGCTTAGCGTTTTTAAATAGCTGCGCACCCTCAATGAGCTCAGAGTTTAGAACATGTTCGGCTAAAGAGTGTTTATTTTGATGTATCTCAAGAAAAACAAGCCAATCCACAAAATATGAATTGGCTTGTTGAATACAGTTCAGTCTAGCTTATTCGTAATTAATCATCACTTTCAGGGCTTTTTCATCTGAAGCATGCTTAAACACATCATAGGCTTTTTCAAATTCTGCGAATTTGAAATGGTGGGTGGCTAGTTTTTCCAAAGGTAACTTACCTAAACAGCATGTTTTTAACAGCATGCCTGTGGTGTTGGCGTTTACTAAGCCTGTAGTGATGGTTAAGTTTTTAATCCAGAGTTTATTCAACTCAAAGTTGACAGACTTACCATGTACGCCCACGTTGGCAATATGTCCGCCTTCTTTCACTACATTTTGGCAGATATCCCAAGTCGCTTCGATACCAACAGCTTCCATGGCACAGTCAACACCACGACCACCCGTAATTTCTAAAATACGTTGTACAGCGTCTTCTTTGGCTGAGTTTACCGTATGGGTTGCACCTAGCTCTTTGGCCATTGCCAAGCGGTTATCATCCATATCTACTGCAATAATTTGTGCAGGAGAATAGAATTGTGCGGTAAGCAAACATCCCATACCAATTGGGCCTGTGCCCACAATTGCAATGGTATCGCCTGGTTTGACATCACCATATTGCACACCAATTTCATGTGAAGTTGGCAATACATCTGACAAGAATACTGCAACTTCTTCGTTTAAGCCTTCAGGTAATAAATATAAAGAAGTGTCTGCAAATGGGGTGCGTACATATTCTGCATGGGTACCGTCAATCATATAGCCCATAATCCAACCGCCTTCGTTACGACAGTGTGCATAGAGTTGCTTTTGACAGTTTTCACAGGTACCACAACGGCTGACGCAGGAAATAATTACCTTGTCGCCTTTTTTGAAGTTTTTAACAGCAGAACCGACTTCTTCTACAATCCCAATACCTTCGTGACCTAAAATACGGCCGTCAAAATTGCCTGTTTTCGCTACGGCTGTCTCTTGAATTTCAGGGTTTTTACCTTTCCAGATACCTAAGTCAGTACCGCAAATTGTGGTTTTGGTCAGGCGAATCACCGCATCAGTCGGTTGTAGAATTTCTGGACGAGGTCGATCTTCAAAACGGATATCATTAGCGCCGTGATAGACCATGGCTTTCATTGTTTTTGACATTGTGACTATCCTTCTTTAGTGATTATGATGAAAGACATCCAGCAGCCAACCTGTTGCAATTGTCATGCTCGCAGGATGTTATTCTTCTAAGGTAACAGGACAAGATGACAAGTTCATTAGCAAAATCGTTGCTTTTTAAAAATAATATATAAATTTATAATGTATAAAAAAAAGCCGTATTTTTTGCAAAACACGGCCTTTAAATGACATTGATGGTTTAAGCGCTGTGTTGCAATGCTTGCATCAGTTTTTGGTGCAAGCCACCAAACCCACCATTAGACATAATCACGACTGCATCGCCCTCACCTGCTTGGCTGACGATGGTTTGAATGATCTCATCCAAAGTATTGGCCACCACAGCATGATTGTCTGCCGCGGCAACCACGGGTTGTAAATCCCAGTCTAAGCCTTCAGGTTGATACCAGATCACGGCATCGGCCAAACGAGCCGAATAGGCTAAGCCATCTTTATGACTGCCCATGCGCATGGTGTTGGAGCGTGGTTCGATAATTGCCCACAATTTACGTTCACCTAAACGTTTGCGTGCACCTTCGAGTGTCGTTTCAATAGCCGTTGGGTGGTGGGCAAAGTCATCGTACACCTCAATGCCGCGCGGTGTGCCCAGTAATTCCATACGGCGCTTAACCCCACCAAAATTGGATAGCGCAATACATGCTGTTTCAATTGAAACACCGACATGCTCGGCTGCGGCAATGGTAGCTAAAGCATTGGCAACACTGTGCTGCCCTGTCATATTCCAGCGCACTTCACCTTTGATTACACCGTTTTGTAGGACGTTAAAGTGTGAACCATCTGCTGCAAGTTGCTCTGCATACAGTTCGGCATTTGGCTGTGCATCGAGCGAAGTACGCAGCACAGGCGTCCAGCAACCCATCTCCAGCACTTCATCAATATGATTTTCTGTAATTGGGGCAATAATGCGGCCTTCACTTGGAATGGTACGTACCAAATGATGGAATTGTTTCTGAATTGCAGCCAAATCATCAAAAATATCGGCATGGTCAAATTCAAGGTTATTTAAAATGGCCGTTTTAGGGTGGTAATGGACGAACTTGGAACGTTTATCAAAAAATGCAGAGTCGTATTCATCGGCTTCTACACAGAAGTATTTGCCAGCACCTAAACGTGCACTTTCACTAAAGCCCAACGGAACGCCGCCAATTAAAAAGCCAGGTTCTAAGCCTGCCTGATCTAACACCCACGCCAGCATGGTGGTGGTGGTGGTTTTACCGTGTGTACCTGCAACGCCCAGTACGTGCTTGCCTTGCAAGACATGATCGGCCAGAAACTGTGGGCCAGAAATATACGGCAAACCTGCATTGAGCATGTATTCAATCGCATCAATCCCGCGTTTCATGGCATTGCCGACAATCACCAAGTCAGGATGCGGTTGTAAATGGCTGCGGTCATAGCCTTGCATTAAGGTAATGCCTGCATTTTCTAGTTGGGTCGACATCGGTGGATAGACGTTTTGGTCTGAACCTGTGACGGTATGTCCTAAATCGCGGGCCAAAAGTGCCAAAGAGCCCATAAATGTGCCACAAATACCCAAAATATGCAGATGCATTCCGCCTTACTCCACTGCTTTTATAGACACATCACTTATCTGTTGTGCTGTTGTCGTGATTAATTTGATTTGAAGCAACGATAGCAAGGGTTTTGGCGAAAAGATAGTGATTCTTGTATCTAGACAGCATGATTTTTAAAGTGAGATCTAAGCAGATGTATGACGATGGCAGTGCTTAAAATTCAGTAGAAGATAAAAAATTTATCTACGTGTATTTTTAAGGTCGAATCCCCGTAAAATAAACTGAACTTTTTAGATAGTACGGCACAATGTCTTCGGCACTTTTACTTTTGGTGATTGCAAACTGTTTTATGACCTTGGCTTGGTATGGTCATCTCAAGTTTTTACCGCACGATGCACCGCTGTGGCAGGCCATTTTATTCAGTTGGGTGATTGCCCTATTTGAATATAGCTTGATGATTCCTGCGACCCGTTTGTTGGCACAGCATGGTTGGGCGGTCGGTCAAATGAAAATTACCCAAGAAGTTGTGACCTTACTGGTTTTTGTGCCATTTATGCTTTTTTTATTTAAGCAGCCTTTTAAACTGGATTATGTGTGGGCAGCTTTATGCTTATGTGGCTGCGTGTATTTTGTGTTTCGTACCCCCTAAAAATCGGGGAATTCTGACTTAAACAGGTTTGGGAATCCCCTATTAAGTTTATAGATTTTAGATTGTTCAGCACTTAGCCGATAAAAATAATGAAAAAAGCCTACTTGGTGGCTGTGTTCAATTTTAACAAGTCGAAAAATCAGTCTATAATGTGGAGTTCTTATTCAAGCTTGGCTTTCTCGCCTGAATTTATCTTTCCTTAGTTTCGTTTCTGGAATATTTGTAATGAATGCGGTCGCTGCACAAGACGCTCCTCTCGTTGGAATTATCATGGGTTCTCAATCGGATTGGGCAACTCTCGAACACACTGCCAATATGCTGAAGCAGCTTGGTGTCCCATTTGAAGCGGAAGTTGTTTCTGCACACCGTACCCCAGACCGCTTATTTGAATATGCTGAACAAGCACGTGAGCGCGGTATTCAGGTGATCATTGCAGGCGCAGGCGGTGCAGCGCATTTACCGGGCATGTGTGCAGCCAAAACAGACTTACCTGTGTTAGGTGTACCAGTAAAATCTTCCATTTTAAATGGTGTCGATTCATTACTTTCAATTGTGCAAATGCCTGCGGGTATTGCGGTTGGTACTTTGGCGATTGGGCCAGCGGGTGCGACCAATGCCGCGATTATGGCTGCACAAATTTTAGGTTTAACCCGTCCAGAGATTGCAACAAATGTTGCCAATTTCCGTGCCGCGCAAACTGAGAAAGTCTCAAGCAACAATATTCCAGGTCAGGCTTAAGCGGGACAATTACTATGGATAAGACCATCGGTATTTTTGGTGGTGGACAGCTAGGCCGTATGATGGCACAAGCGGCTTTACCGCTAAATATTCAATGTACCTTTTTTGAAGCCAGTTCAGATTGCCCTGCGGCAGCTTTGGGTCAGGTATTTGCCAGTAAAAGCGAAAATAGCCTTCAAGATTTTATACACAGTGCTGATGTATTCAGTCTTGAATTTGAAAATACGCCGTTGGTAGATGTAGATGTCTTGATTAAACACAAAGACTTACATCCACCACGTCAGGCCTTAGCAATTGCACAAAACCGCTTGCTGGAAAAAGGCTTATTTGATGAATTAGCGATTCCTGTTGCGCCGTATAAAGCAGTTAACTCACTGGAAAGTTTACAAGCTGCTGTAGCTGAACTCGGTCTGCCGATTGTGCTAAAAACTGCTACAGGCGGCTATGATGGCAAAGGTCAGTTTGTACTGCGTAGTGCCGAGCAAATTGAACAAGCTTGGGCAGAATTAGGCCCTGCAGGTAGCCTGATTGCAGAAAGTTTTGTTAGCTTTTCACGTGAAGTCTCTATTATTGCAGTGCGTGGTCAAAACGGTGAAGTGAAAACTTGGCCATTGGCAGAAAATCATCACCATAATGGTATTTTGTCACATTCAATTGTACCTGCACCAAACAGTGCAGACTTGCAGCCTATGGCGCAGGAATATATCACTCGCCTACTCAATCATTTGAATTATGTGGGTGTGTTGACACTAGAATTGTTTGTGACTGAACAAGGTTTGTATGCCAATGAAATGGCACCACGCGTACACAACTCTGGTCACTGGTCTATTGAAGGTGCAGTGTGCTCTCAGTTTGAAAACCACATTCGTGCCGTGGCAGGACTGCCATTAGGTTCCACTGAAGTAGTACGTCCAACGGTAATGGTTAATATTATTGGCAAGCATCCAAAAACTGAAGATGTATTGGCATTACATGGCGCACATTTACACCTATACAATAAAACTGAGCGTGAAGGCCGTAAAATTGGGCATATTACCTTAATGCCGAATGATGCTGCTGAATTGACAGATTTATGCCGCCAGTTGGCAAAAATTTTGCCAAATCCTTTGGCACTCAGTGAAGATATGTGTATCTAAGCCTATACATAATCGAAAAATTATAAAAAAGCGTTCAAGATTGAGCGCTTTTTTTATCTATACAAATTTTAAATCTTATTATTTCAATACTTTCTACCGTTTATCTGCAGCCAATTGACCCTGCAATTCTGGGTTGATTAAGATAGATTTGCTCTAATCAACACAAACAACTGTATCCAACAGTGGTTCTCAATAAAAATACAAATAAGTTTGTTTAGAAAAAACAGTAGTAATGAATTCAAAACTTTAAATTCAAATGGCGTGTTTTAAATTTAAAGTTGTGGTGTAACTTTGAATTTAAACATGGAAATGAATTTAAAGGTGGGTAAATAGTTTTGAATTTAAATAAAAAGTGTTGGCTGTTGTAGTCTTTATATTTAAAAAACTGCTTTTAAATTCAAATAAATTGCTTCGGGAAATGTAGTACATATCCAGTTTTGTGGATAACTTTACTTATTTTAATTTGAATTCAAAGTTTTAAATTTATAAGCCTATCGTTTGGCTGTAATTTTGAATTTCAAAATAAAAATATAGTACTTGTGGGTAAGTTTTTTGAATTCAAAAACCAAATATGAATTTAAAATTGAGAAAATGAATTTAAAGTTACAGATTTTCATCTGATCTCTAAGGCTGAAGGTGTTATGGTAAAGCCATGATTTAAATTCAAAGCACATCAAAGGATATTATGCATCGTTTCGCTGTGATTTTTGCGACTGCTGCAATGGCAGCAACTCAGGTTCAGGCCGAGCTGATTATAAATGGAAAAACCATGACCGTAACACCAGCGGTCAGTTCATCTGCCAATTTTCAACCACAAAATCATTTTCAGAGTTGTTTGACCAATTTACGCAGTCAGGCCATTGCCAAAGGGGTAAGTGGCAGCAGCTATGACCGCTACACTCAAAATTTAAGTCCAGACTATTCGGTGATTGAACGTTTAAATTACCAACCTGAATTTTCCACGCCAATCTGGGATTATCTGTCAGGGTTGGTCGATGATGAGCGAGTACAGTTAGGACAGCAAAAATTGGCGCAGCATCGTGAAGTGTTGAATCGTGTTGCTGCAGCTTATGGCGTACCTGCCGAAACTGTGGTGGCGGTTTGGGGGGTGGAAAGTAATTTTGGTGCAATCTCTGGCCGCTATCCATTATTACAGGCATTGGGTACTTTGAGCTGCGAAGGACGCCGTCAAAGTTATTTCCGTGGCGAGTTTTTTACCACCATGCGTTTATTACAACGTGGTGATGTCACTGAATCACAATTAAAAGGCTCATGGGCAGGGGCGTTTGGACATACCCAATTTATGCCATCGACCTATGACGAATTGGCGGTCGATTTTGATGGTGATGGACGTCGTGACTTGGTTTCCAGTATTCCAGATGCTTTGGCTTCCACTGCTAACTTCTTAAAACGCCGTGGTTGGCAAACAGGGCAACCGTGGGGCTTTGAGGTGAATGTTCCTGCGGGTATGTCATTGAGTGGAGAAGGGCGACGTAATAAAAAATCCCTGAGTAGTTGGGTCAACCGTGGATTAACTCGTGCAGATGGCTCAGCATTAATTCAGGGCAATTTGTCGGGTAGTAGTCAGGCTGGTTTAATGGCGCCTGCAGGTGCTAATGGCCCTGTATTCTTGGTGTTTAGAAATTTCGATGCAATTTACAGTTATAACGCAGCAGAAAGTTATGCCTTAGCGATTGCACATTTGTCTGATCGTTTAATGGGGCAGTCCGCTTTCCGCACCGCTTGGCCAACCGATGATGCGGGCACATCTCGTGCAGAACGCCGAGAAATTCAACGCTTTTTGTTAAATCGTGGTTATGACATTGGTGATGTCGATGGTTTAATTGGCGACAAAACCCGTCAAGCGATTCGTCAGGAGCAAATTCGACTGGGGTTGTCACCAACGGGTCGGGCAGGGCAACAAATTTTGCGTGCATTCCGTAATGAAACTGCCAAACAAATGATGCAATAATCGGCAGATATTTCTCAATAAAAATAATATGTTTACATAAAAAAAAGGTCTGCTTTCATTGCAGACCTTTTTTTATATTTTAGCTAAAGCTCAATATTTATACCGCAGAGGTATCAATCTTCACAGCTTCGAGCAAATCAAAAATCACAGTCGTGACATCTTGGCTTAATTCACGATTATTAAAAATTTCGTAGGCTGAAATGGTGATGTCTGTATCACTTGGTAGTAGACGTTGTTCTTCTTCAATTAAATGCTCAATTGGAAGTAAGGTCTGTCTAACTTCAAGATGCAAAATATCTTTGTATTCAATATTTTCATCATCTAATTCAATGATTTGCTCATTAAAATATGGCAATAAAATCGAGTGGAGATAAGGTTGAAGCTCAACAATATCAAAAATTTCGATATCACGGGTTTGTTCAATCGTGCTGATGTGGTCATTTACTTCAATCAGAATATGGTAGTAACTCACATGAATCTCCACAGATCGTTCAGGGTTATACAGAGCGTCCACAATAACATGAAATGAGTAAATTTGCTGCCTCTTCGCGTGTAATGCCTATGTAATGATGCGGCGGGACAGGCTGTCTTGTTGTTTCAGTTCGGCCTGATTATTTAATGCCGTGCATGTAGCAAATCAATATCAGCAGGTCGGAGTTGGAAATTGTGCAACTGTTGATCTTTTAACATGGGGTACATCAGGGCATGTGGGTCATTGTGATGTTGCAAGCCAAGTGCATGTCCAAACTCATGTGCCAAGGTTAAGCGTAAATCATCTTCAGATTGAAACTCATAAATTCGGATAGCGCGTCCATCAAAACTGCCTTTATCAAATAAACGAGGTTGAAAGCGGATGTTATATTGTTGTATAGATACATCAATGTCCTGATTCAGTTGATTGAGTGCATCTACTTGTTGATTAAGCTGATTAATTTGCTGATTAAATTGCGCAATTTCATGCTCCAAATTCCACATGTGTTGCTGGATGTCCTGCTTTTTGGCTGCAAAAACCTCATGTTGTGACGGATGTAATCCACCACTTTGATTAATCTGCTGAACTTGTTGATTGTATTGTGCGAGTTGCTGCTCAAACTGCATTTTTTTAGCAGCAAGTCGCGAATTTTTGTCATCAATTTGCTGTTTAAGCATCTGAACTTGCTGGCTTTGTTCATTCCAATACTGTTGACGCTGTTCAATTTCACTGAGCTGTTGACGACGTTGATTAGACTCATCTTGTCGTTGGTCATAAATTAAATGAATTGCGAGTTTGGCCTTCGGGTCATAGACAAAATAATCTTGTCCCGTACCGTGTTTCCAAATATCGGTAGCTTCCTGACTGATGCGAAGCAGATCGGCTTGGCTCAATCCAAAACGAGGGTCTAGTTCTGCAATACGGTAGCGTAAGCGTGTGTCTAAAGGATGTTGCAATCGATCAAGTGCGGTATTGTGCCGTGTATGAGGGTGATGAATATTTTGATAAATCAGCAAAATAGCAAACAGTATGATTGCACCCAAAAGAAACAAACGCATCGCCAAGCAACTTCCTTTTTTGACTTACTGTAGCCGAAAGCAGGGCAGTAACTCAATCTATTTAGAGGTTTCTCAGGCTTTAGCGTATTGATTTGAGAATCTAAGTTTTAAAAAAAGATGCATATTCATTGAGCATAAAAAAAACCGCACTGCAATGGCTTGCAGCGCGGTTTTTGGTTTGTGTTAAAGCGACAAATTATTTTTTGTCATCTTTCACTTCGGTGAATTCAGCATCAACGACGCCATCGTCAGCTTTTTGTTGACCTGCATCGCCTTGGAATGCATTCGGGTCAAAACCTTGTGCACCACCTTGACCTTGTGCAGCTTCATAAGCACGTTGTGTAATTGGCATTATGATGTTTTGCAATGCTTCAGTTTTCGCTTTGATTGCATCTACATCATTTTCTTTCGTCACTGCTTCAAGTTCAGTGACCGCAGTTTCGATCGCAGTTTTCTCATCGGCAGTGACTTGTTCACCAAGGTCTTTCACTGCTTTTTGAGCTGAAGAAACAAGTGCATCGGCTTCGTTACGTGCTTTTGCAAGTTCTTCAAACTTACGGTCTTCTTCAGCATTCGCTTCAGCATCTTTGATCATCGCTTCAATTTCAGCATCGCTCAAACCAGAGTTTGCTTTAATTTGAATTGATTGCTCTTTGCCTGTGCTCTTGTCTTTAGCAGATACTTTCAAGATACCGTCAGCGTTAATGTCGAACGATACTTCAATTTGTGGCACACCACGTGGCGCTGGTGGAATGTCACCTAATTGGAAGTTACCCAACAATTTGTTTTGTTGAGCCATTTTACGCTCACCTTGGTAAACCGAAATATCTACCGCAGGCTGGTTGTCCGCTGCTGTTGAGAACACTTGAGATTTCTTCGCAGGAATCGTGGTGTTTTTCTCAATGATTGGCGTCAACACACCGCCCATCGTTTCAATACCAAGCGTTAATGGTGTTACGTCTAGAAGCAATACGTCAGTTTTGTCACCAGACAATACCGCACCCTGAATCGCTGCACCAATTGCAACTGCTTCGTCTGGGTTCACGTCTTTACGTGGTTCTTTGCCAAAGAACTCTTGTACTTTTTGTTGTACAAGTGGCATACGTGATTGACCACCGACTAAAATTACGTCAGAGATGTCTGAAGTTGAAAGTCCAGCATCTTGAAGCGCAACTTTACATGGCTCAATAGTACGAGCAACTAAGTCTGCCACTAAACCTTCAAGTTTAGCGCGTGTCACGTTAATCACTAAGTGCTTAGGACCTGTTGCATCTGCAGTGATGTACGGCAAGTTAATTTCAGTTGCGTTAGAAGAAGAAAGCTCGATTTTTGCTTTCTCAGCCGCTTCTTTTAGACGTTGTAGTGCCAATGGATCTTGCTTCAAGTTGAAGTTTTGTTCTTTTTTGAACTCTTCAACCAAGTATTCGATCAAGGCATTGTCAAAGTCTTCACCACCTAGGAAAGTATCACCGTTGGTAGATAACACTTCAATTTGCTGGTCGCCATCTAGGTCTGCAATTTCAATGATGGATACGTCAAAAGTACCACCACCCAAGTCATACACAGCAACTTTACGGTCGCCTTCTTTCTTGTCCATACCAAATGCAAGTGCAGCAGCAGTTGGTTCGTTAATGATACGTTTAACTTCTAAACCAGCAATTTTACCCGCATCTTTCGTTGCTTGACGCTGCGCATCGTTAAAGTACGCAGGTACAGTAATTACTGCTTCAGTCACCGTTTCGCCTAAGTAATCTTCGGCAGTCTTTTTCATCTTTTTCAAAGTTTCAGCAGAAATTTGCTGTGGCGCAAGTTTCTTGTCATTCACTTCAACCCAAGCATCACCATTGTCTGCTTTGATGATTTTGTAAGGTACAAGACCAATGTCTTTTTGTACCGCTTGGTCTTCATAACGACGACCGATTAAACGCTTAATAGCGAATAATGTATTTTTTGGATTGGTTACCGCTTGACGCTTTGCAGATTGACCTACAAGAATTTCGCCATCTTTATACGCAATAATAGATGGAGTTGTGCGTGCGCCTTCTGCGTTTTCAATTACTTTAACTTTGTCGCCTTCAAGTACCGCTACACATGAGTTAGTTGTACCTAAGTCAATACCAATGATTTTAGCCATTTGGATGTTTCCTCAAAAATTCTTTTGCAATGTTTTCACTTGTTATTCGATATGAGAGCCAATCAAAATTTTTCAAGTTGTTTAGATGAAAATTTTTTATCAACCCTCGAATTTATAAGGCTTAAGCGCCAACCATCACCATTGCAGGGCGTAGTAAACGACCGTGTAGGGTGTAGCCTTTTTGTAACACGTTACCAATTTCGTTGGCTTTCACAGTTGGATCAATACCCACTGCTTGGTGTAGGTCTGCATTGAAGCCGCTAGCTGTATCAATCACCACCACACCAAACTTTTCTAGGGTGCTGAGTAAAGATTTCAACGTGAGTTCCACACCTTCAGATAATGCAGTTTTTTCATCACCATTGGCGGCAATAGCACGTTCAAGGTTATCTACAGAATCCAATAATTCTTTGGCAAACTTTTCCAAAGCAAACTTTTTAGCGGTATCTGCTTCACGTTCTAAACGTTCTTTGGTTTTTTCAGCTTCGTAAACAGCATTGGCAGTACGTGCTTTTTCCAGTTTTAAGCTTTCTTCAAGTTTGCTCAGTTGTTCTTGTAAAGATTCAACGGAAACTTCTGCTTGCTCAGTATCTTGCGCTGTTTGTGGTTCCGTTTGCGCTTGCTCAAGGTCTTGAGTTTGCTCGTTCTGCTCAGTTGCCATTGATTTACTCCGTTTAAATGGGTTTTTAAACATGTACAGTCCTTTGGCGTCAGTGCTAATGCAAACTGCGTTATTGCTGAACTGCCATGGTTCGAGAAGTTCGTAATTAGCTAAGAAATCGGGGCAGGGCAGATAAAATTCAAGCGTCTTTGCAGATTAATTTTATTTTGCTTTGAACTTTAACTAAAAATAACAGCTTTGCCGCACTTTAATGTTGCAAGTGAAGGATGGTTTGAAGCAAAAATGATGCGGCATTTTGGGGTGAAAAAGTGGATTTAAAAGCAGGAAAGTAGTTGATTTGTATGGGGATTTATCTATTGCTTACGGTTTTGTATTTTAGCTTTCACCAAGTCACTGTGCTAATGGTGTGTTAAGTAAGAGCTAAAACAAATAATTTCAGAGAAATTAAATATTTTACAACAGTCTATACGCTGCCTATTCTTTGTGCATAGATGCTATGTCGCTGTAGTTTCTGGTGTATTGTTAAATGTGTTTTCTGGCTTATCCAACCTGTTCCTTAAAATGTAGTCAAACATAGTCAAGGACTAATTCGCACTCTGTTAATGTCTTGTTGCCAAACGTGTAAC
>NZ_JAAZQY010000022.1:0-44161 GCF_012371315.1 Acinetobacter sp. A1 | reverse complement strand
TCATAAAAAAAGAGCGTATTTACATACGCTCTTTTTACAGTATTTTAACTTTTTTTGCTTAACTGACTGGCATTAATCCTTCGGGGTGGTTTTTTGTTTTGAATCTATCTCAACCCGAATTAAGTTTTTACTTTTAAATCTGAATGCAAGACAGATAAATACTATTCGCATGGTCACATAGAATAAGAAGTCAAACTATAAATGACCTAAGCCTCCAATTACAGCACCTTGGTGAGGTCATAAATTTTAGCAAGGAAACAAACGATGCTAACCTTATACCCTTAACTTGGACAAGCTACAATAATATAGGAGCTTGCCACTGTTTTATCCTATATTTTTTAATATCAAGACTTTTAAAGTACTTCAAATCCAATACGACGGTTTTTCTTACGACCATCTGCTGTTGCATTGTTTGCAACAGGCTGACTTGAACCCTTGCCTTCCGTACTTAAACGATCCGCTGCGATGTTTTTAGCCACCAAGTAGTCTTGCACAGCAACTGCACGCGCTTGGCTTAATACCGTATTTTTTTGAGCATCCCCTGAACTATCTGTATGTCCAATAATTTTGACTTTCTTGGCACCTACCGAGTTTAAAGCCACGGCCATTTCATCCAGAATTTTTTTACCTGCCTCTGTCAAAATTGAACTACCTGATTCAAATTCAACAATTCTATTTTTGAGTGCATCATCAATAATTTTTTGTTCAGCCTGATTGAGCGAAAGCTGCGCATGAAAGCGATACGGTTGTTGAACCAAGGCCTGGAAACGATGAGTGGTGGGTTGAATCTGATTTGAATCAGTCATTTTTCCTGTTAAATCGACCTGAGTTCCTTTCACCCGCAACTGACCTTGTGAGATTTTCTGGAGATCAGGTGTAATTACGCGTGTGACAGAATCACTCCATCCATTGAGTGCAGATACTGGACCTACTTTAATTTTATCAACAATTTGATTTGCACCATAAACAGACTGGATTTTCATCAAAATTGCTTGTTTACTTTCTTCATTAGGCACCACACCTTCGACGACAATAGGGGCTGCATTGGCAAAATGACTTTGTGCTAAAACACAGCAGCCAAACATTAAACTCGCCCAAAGAGATTTCGGATTTTTTTTCATAATGATTTATCTAAAAAAGTTTGTCTAAATAGTTTTAAGCCTTGCTGTAGACTCATTTGATGGTGACAAAGAGATTGTTCTAATGTGGCTAGACCTGCATTTTGTTCTAGGTAGGCATTTATCCACTGTGCCCGAATTAATGAAACCCAATGCTCACCCTGCATATTTTGAGTAAAAATATCACTTAGTGTAAGAATATCTGCCCCCTGAAAATCAATCACTAAAATTGGATCTTCACGGTGTAAAATACCAATCAAAATTTCAGAATGATGGCTTGCCAAGAAATGCCCTATCATGCCAACCCAAAATGCCGCAATTTCATAGCAATACATTGGGTTATGAATAGGTAAAATCAGTACTTTATTTAAATGCTTGGTTCCATTTCTTAATATAGGCTGCAACAAAAGTCCCAGCCCAATCATGCTCTGCGCCAATTCATGCACATTAATTTTCATTAATTGTGCAAAGGAATTCATCGTATGATTCTCGTAAAAATCATTGCATTCTTCAGCACTAAACACCTGAATTGCATTAGGGAGTTCATTCAATTTTTCGAGCATGATTGCTGTATCACAAATGCTATGTAAAACCCGATTCCGCTGAAATATATCGAGTAAAACTGCTTTATAACTAAAAGGAGCACATAACAAATTTTGATAGGGCTGTTCTACTTCGGTACAACCTGTGACAACGCAATCTTCTGAACCACATACTCAACTGTATTTCCAGCCACAAGTCCAATCACACGCCCAGAATCGTGAACAGGCGATGCGGGTACTGCAAGACATTGCGACTTATTTTCAAAAAAATGAGCCACATAGCCCTGTCAGTTATATGCTGCAAAAAACCATTAAATGGAGCCAAATGCCATTACATGAATGGTTAACTCAAGTGATTAAGGATGAACATCCTTTGCAAATGCTACAGGACACATTGGGTGTTCAACCAAAGAATGAAAATGAATAATTGTGGGTAAATACTTATGTTTAAAGCAGAAAAAGTTCTTTGGGGCGAAGGCTTATTTTTACGTCCTCAGCATTTCCAGATTCAAGATACCTATCACGAGCAACGTTTGAATCATACCATTCGTGCAATGATTCCCCACGCCTATGGCATACAAAAATTAAAGTTTGATGAATTACAACTGTCTACGCATATTCTGGCGTTACAAGACGTAGAAATGATTTGGCAAGACGGTGAAATCTATCATGCTCCTGCACAAGATTTGTTACTAGAACCTTTATTGCTAGACGACCTTAATCTGCAAACCGAAATGATGGTGTATTTGGCGCTACCTATTTTACAAGCCAATAAAAAGAATATAGCTGATGAAACACATTCAGCAACAAGTCGTTATCATTATTATTTGACTGAAACCCATGACATATTCACCGATGCATCCCCTGCCGAACTGAATTTATTGCGTCGCCGTGCTGAGTTCAAATTATTGGAGTTGCATCATCAACCTAGTCAAAGCCTAGATGGCTTTCTCTACATAGCCGCTGCAAAGTTAAAGCGCCAAAGCTCAGGTCATTTTGAACTTGATACGCAATTTATTCCTCCTATTTTACATATTGCGGCGTCTGAATCGCTCCTTAGCAACTTAAAACGTACACTCAATATCATCAAAGCCAAAATTAAAACCATTCAAAGTAATAATCGAGAAAATGAACAAAACCTAATCGAATTTCGTTCAGGCGATATTGTTTCCTTTTGGCTTATCAATGCATTAAATACAGCCTATGCAGGATTGAATCATGTATTATATTATCCAAAAATTCATCCCGAACGCTTATTTTCTGAATTATTACGCCTAACTGGGTCATTACTCACTTTTTCAACGAATTATGACGTAGACCATTTACCTCACTATAAGCATCATCAATTACAAGAAAGTTTTCAGCAGCTTGATCTGATTTTAAGAGATTTATTAGACACTATTATTTCGAGTCGTTGTTTTAGTATTGCCTTAAAAGAAACAAGGCCTTCTTATTGGGTTGGTCGACTTGAATCGGACAAAATTACCCGTGATACACGTCTTTACATCGCTGTTTCAAGCAGCATGATGCAAGCACACGAATTAATTCAAATTGTACCTTTGCGCTTTAAAGTGGGTAGTACCATAGATGTAGAACAAAGGGTGATTGCAGCACTTCCTGCTGTGCCATTGCGTCATTTAATGCAAGTCCCCACCGCAATTCCTGTACGTTCAGGTGTCAGCTATTTTGAAATCGAAGCACATCACGAACTCTATCCACGTATGCTTGAATCTGAATCTATCTGTGTCTATGTACCAGCAGGTTTCCAAGATATGAGTATTGAACTCATTGCCGTAATGAACAGTTAAGAGAATCACAATGACTCAGCCCACGAGTATTCCTTCTTTATTTGAAGATGGACAAATTGGCTCAGGTATAACTACGCCTGATCTACCAAAAAATAACACACAAACAAACAATTTAATTGACCTATTGCATGATGGTTTTTACTTGGTTTTTCTATTGCGCTATCGTTATATTCCCGAAAACCCAAGTGATTTTCGGGAAAAAATTTTAGATTTATTGCACCATTTTGAACAACAAGCCAAGCGTTTACAATTTTCTGCTGATGACATACAAGATGCCAAATATGCTTTTTGTGCGTTAATGGATGAAACAATTGCCACCCAGCAAGATGCAGCATACTTCAACTTACAAAACACATGGCTGATTAGCCCATTGCAGTTGAGTTTATTTGGTTCGCAGTTAGCGGGTTATCGTTTTTTTGAAATCTTGGAACAACTACGTGGTCGTGGTAGAGAACGTTTAGCTTCACTTGAAGTATTTCATTACTGCTTGCTGCTCGGTTTTCAGGGCAAATATCGGCTAGAGTCGATAGAAAGTTTAAATCATTTGGTTGCACGTCTGGGTGATGAAATTGATTATTTAAAAGGGAAAAAAGCTGCATTTTCACCTTTTTCTGCCATTCCTGATCATATTAAACATATTATTCACCACGAACTCCCTTTCGTCTGGATTCTAATTTTTTTATTCCTATTTACCCTCCTCACGTTTGTGGGCTTAAGGTTCATGTTATCTCAACAAAATGTGAATACTTTCACACCGTATCAACATGTGATTTCCTCTCCTGCAGAAGAAGCCCATATCACCATCCATTTGCCCTAGTAGATGACGTATGACTCAGGAAAGAATCACATCGTTACGAATATTACCGAACAATAAGAAAAAGATCTTATCACCAGTCATGTATTTACTAATCGGATTTATATTGGGGCTTCTGTTTGCTGCGTTGATTTTTTGGGTGTTTATAATCGACTCCAGCACACCAAAAGCCAATATGCTGCAGATCAATAAAGAACATGAATTTATTCAGCCCGATTCAAAAGAAACACTAGCAAATAGCGATGCGCATATTACTGCTCATCAAACCATAGAAATTCAGTCTGAAGCGATAGAGTCCGAGGAAGATAATAATTTTATACAGCCAGCAAGCCATGATTTAAATAAATTTTTCCAACATGCCCCTGTAGCAGCGCCATCTCCAACTGGGCAGCAGAGTTCACCATTTGCAAATGAACCAAAAGCCAAGTCTGTATCTACCGCAGCACCTGAAAATTTATCAAAACGTCATAATAAAACAGTACCTAAAGCAGTAGATGCACTTGAAAAAATTGTCACGCCTAAAACTATGCCTGAAAACATAACAGAATCTGACCCTGAAACACCTGCCGCAAGCTTAAAAATCACAGTGACGCAAAAAACTATCGCTGCAAATGAAGCTCAATAAGCCATGGTCTTTCTGATTTTTTTCTGCTTTGTGTCAGTAGCGTTGGGATTAACGCTACTCATGTCTTATGAGATACGTGATCAGTGCCAACAACTGTTGCAATCCTTGCTCCCAAGCGGAAAAAAGAGAATTGTCCATGCCATGCGATTTGCAGAGAATATGCATCAGGCTGCCTCACCTGAAAAATTGCAAACGCATTGGCACTTACAACAATGGTGGATTTTAATTGCAGGTTTCTTTTTATTTGCCAGTATTCTTGTGTTTGCATTTACACGCCCCATCAACTCTACACGTATTGAAGCCAAATATTTAAAAGAAACTGACCCACAGGTTTATGCTTTATTGAATGGTGAAATACTCAGTCCACCGCCAGATATAGATGTGCACCTGATTCAAGATGCAATTGTAGAAGCGACTCGACTTGAACAAGCTTATTTAACGCAACATTCAAGCGATACAAGTATTTATACAACACGAATTGAGGATGCACTGCCGCATTCTCATGCGAGTTTAGATACGTCTTTGGTGAATCGTAAATGGGATAAAATCAATCCACGCTATAAGCAACGTTTACTTATGGTATTCAAAATTATGAAAGAACAACATGGCTATGAATTGGTGTTACTCGAAGGCTATCGTAGCCCAAGTCGCCAAAATATGTTAGCAGGCAATCGTAATACAACGCGCGCTCAAGGCTATCAAAGTTATCATCAATTTGGTTTAGCTGCCGATGTTGCCTTCAAACGCAACGGTAAAGTGGTCATTTCAGAACGGGATCCGTGGGCGATGCGTGGCTATGAACTCTATGGTGAAGTTGCTGAGTCTGTAGGTTTGACTTGGGGTGGTCGTTGGAAATCAATTAAGGATTATGGTCATACAGAATACCGTATGCCTGGTTTAAAAAAGACTAAACAAATGGCAGAACAATTGATTGCTGAGGCTCATTTACATTGAATACTCAGCAGCTTATTGGACTCAACATATCCACCATAAAAAAAAGCAGTAAGAAATGATCTTACTGCTTTTTTAAATATGACTTAGAAGTGATAGCTTGTATCTCATTTTTCATATTTATAACTTCTGATTTTATCAATCAAAAGATAAGATTTGGCGGAAGCGGTGAGATTCGAACTCACGGAGGACTCACACCCTCGTCGGTTTTCAAGACCGGTGCATTAAACCGCTCTGCCACGCTTCCAATGGCGGCTATCATATAAAGAAAAATTCAGCTTGGCAAATATTTTCTAAAAATTATGCTTCAAATGTACAAAATAAAATCAAAAATCAGCCTTCTTGTGTGATTTCAGGCTTTTCATAACGTATCGAATTAATAAACCAGCTCTTTTTACCTAAAGGTGTGTGTACGTCTACTTCATCATCTACCTGTTTAGACAGCAAAGCCCGCGCCATAGGAGATTCAATTGAAATATGCTGCGGGTGATGATCATAAATTTCATCTACTCCCACAATTCTTAGCGTCTTTTGCTCGCCTTGTTCATTTTCAATTTCGACCCACGCACCAAAATACACTTTCCCCTCTTGTTCAGGAGAAAAATCGACTATACGTAACTCTTCTAAACGCTTACCTAAGTACCGCACCCGACGGTCTATTTCACGCAACCTTTTTTTATTATAGTGGTAATCCGCATTTTCCGACCGATCGCCAAGGCTTGCTGCCCAGTTCACTTTTTTCGTGATTTCAGGTCGTTCTTCATGCCATAAATGTTGTAGTTCAGCGACCAGTTTATCGTGTCCAGAACGTGTAATTAAGTTAGATTTCACGGTGTTTTTGCTGCCATTTTTTTACATTTGGTTAACATCAATCGTCTATTTTATTGCATTTTTCTACACAACTAAAGTTTATAAATTTTATTCCTTAATAAAATTAATATCTTATGTTACATTTTTCAAAAAATTGGTGTACAAAATTTGACATCCAAAAATTTCGTCTTTATTATTCGCACATCTTTTTATATTGTTCAATTTTTAACCCGTGTAGAAATTCTACACATGTTTCCCTTTAATCCCAAGTCATTTTGAATGACGTCATGACTGCCCAACCCTTATTGAATTTATCAAACTTGAAAAAGTTCAAGGCATGTTGCCTTTGCTTTTTAGGGCATAAATTACTTGTAGCGGAGCCAACATGCACAGTAGTTCAACGTCTGGGTCTAGGCTTAGCCTTCACTCATTTTTTAATCGTCTTCCTTTAAAAGTCCTTGCTTTAAGTACTGCATTTCTCCCATTTCACAGTATTAACGCAGGCAAAACGGCCCATCAGTTTGACAACGTCGTCAATCAAAATAAATTGACCGTCGTTTCAGTAGCCAATTCAACGACTGTCTTTAAAGATGGACAGCATTTACATGGCTTTGGTTATGACCTAGTGCGTAACTATGCCGAAAGCATGAATGTGAAACTCGAATTTAAAACTGTGAGCGACAATGCCACAGCTTTAAAATGGGTTTCTTCTGGTAAAGCCAACTTTGCGATGACCACATCGAGTATCCAAAGTATCGAAAATCAGCAACTCACTGCATTTTCTGCCAGTTGTGGCGATTTAAATACCCTAAAGCGTAATGGCTTGAATAGCGAGCTGAACTGGGTGTTTAAACACGCAGATGATCCACTGAGCCAAACCGCAAGTAACTTTGTTTGCCGTGGCAAACAAAACGGTTCTATTAGCCAATTGGCTTCATTTTATAACCGTAATGTTGTTAAGCAAGAATCGTGGGATCTGATCCAACGTGATTTGCGTAATCGTCTACCTCTATATAAGGCAAACTTTAAAAAGACAGCAACACAGTATGATTTGGACTGGCATCTTTTGGCAGCCATTGGCTATCAGGAATCTTACCTAAAACCTAATTCTGTGTCGCCAACGGGTGTGCGTGGCATTATGATGCTGACCAACAATACAGCAAAAGCAATGGGTGTCAGTAACCGTACCGATCCTGCTCAAAGTATTCAGGGTGGTGCCAAGTATTATGACCAAATGCTAAACCGCTATGATCATATTCCGTTCCCTGATCGTAACTGGTACGCACTAGTGGCTTATAACATGGGCCCAGGCGCAGTCAGTCAGATTCAGAAGCGAATTCGTGCGCAAGGTAAAAACCCAAATAACTGGGTGAACTTATATGCTTATTTAGACCGTAACAAAGCCAGCAATGGTCGTTATCGTCAAGCGGTGCAATACGTGACCCGTATTCGTGCTTATTTAGAGCATATTAAGACCACACCACAATTGGTTAACATCTAAGTCGCTTAAATCGCAAATTTGATTTTGTTGCTTCTTATTTATAGCCCAAATAAAAAAGCCTAGTTGATACGTCAACTAGGCTTTTTTAATGCTGTAGCGGCAATGAATACCCACTACAGCAGAAATAACTTTAATTAAGCAGATTGCTCAAGAATCTTCTTAAACAAATCTTTTTGTTCTTGGCTTGGTTTTGCAGTTTGCAATGCCATTAATTGTGACATATCACCCTGTACTTTGATTTTACCTGTCATGAAAGCCTGCATTGCAGCAGCCATATCAAATTCTAAGAATACTTTGCGTAAGGTTTCCGCATCCATATTTAATGTTGTTTTCGCGTTATCCGCCAAACCTTTTTGGATTTTACCGCCATCTAAAGACAACTCGGTGTTGCCTGCAGCATCAGTCACCACTAAGTTAATTGCTAGATTTGCCAATGCAGGAGGTAAATTTAAATCACCAGCTTGAGCCGTTAAGTTTTCTACAGTCGCAAACCAATCATCAGTTAAAAAAGCAGGCATGATTCTTCCTCAATATATTTGTGCATGTGTGTTGTCTATCCAGACACCATCATTATTAAGCTATTTTGCTTGATGATTGTTATAGCATGATAACCTGAATAAAGGCTAAGAAATTTTGTACGGGACGTTCAGTTTTTGTATATTTAATACTTTATCAAATAAATCAATAGCATAAAAAAACACCAAGCCGAAGCTTGGTGTTTATATTGAATCTAAGATTAACGCACTCTTTAAACTTAGTCTGCAGCGTAGCCTAAATTGACCATATTGATGCGCTTGTTCTGCTCAGCAGCATTTTGTTCAACCTGATCTGCAAAATCAAATACACGCTGGCTATCTAAAGCTTCAAAGTCAAATAATTCGCGATCTGCCAATTGGGATGGCGATACATTCTGCAAAGCACCAAAAATACTGTGTAAACGCTTAGGATGGGCTTTATCCCACTCACGCAGCATGTCGTTAATAATCGCACGTTGTAAGTTTTCCTGTGAACCACACAAGTTACACGGAATAATTGGGAATTTGCGCATTTCTGCATATTTGATGATGTCTTTTTCTTCCACATAAGCCAATGGACGAATCAACATATTTTTCTTGTCTGAAGAAAGTAGCTTTGGCGGCATCGCCTTTAAACTGCCCCCATGGAACAAGTTCAAGAAAAAAGTCGCCAAAATATCATCACGGTGATGTCCAAGCGCCACTTTGGTCGCACCAATTTCCTGTGCGAAGCCATAGAGCGAACCACGGCGCAAACGTGAACATACCGCACAATAGGTTTTTCCTTCAGGGGTTAAACGCTTGGTGATGCTATAGGTGTCTTTTTCCAAAATATAATACGGAATGTTATTTTCTTCTAAATAACGCGGTAATACATCTTCAGGGAAACCAGGTTGCTTTTGGTCTAGGTTGACTGCCACCACATCAAAATTGATTGGCGCAATACGTTTAAACTGCAACATAATGTCCAGCAAGGTATAACTGTCTTTCCCGCCAGAAATACACACCATGACTTTATCGCCATCTTCAATCATATTGAAGTCACGAATCGCATGCCCGACTTGGCGACGCAGCTTTTTCAACAAACGATAATACGCAGAGCTGGTTGGGAGTTCTGGCTTGAAATTAAATCCTTGATCGGACTCAACGGGTGAGAACATAGACGAGATTAACCCATGAAAAAAATTACCGCGCAATTTTAGCCGATTCAGACCAACATCGCATCAAAAGAATGCAAATTCATCGGAATCAAAATTTTTGTCATCGGGCTGTATTGAACCGCATGTTATTTTGAACCTTCGCGTTCAGTTTTTCGGCAAGATGCTTATCTTTTGGACTTTTCCACAGTTTTCCACAAATCCTGTGGATAACTTTGTGGATTTAAAACAACTTGACAAGGCCTCTTGCCGATATTCTAAGGCTTCTCTTTAAATTGATCATTTTGTGATCATTTTTATTTTAAATAAAAATCAATGATTTAAGTGTGTCAAGCTAAGCCAATTAAAAAAAAATAAATATTTTTTTTGATTACTCTGTCAGCAATTTCGCTTGATTTTTTTCGCTACTCCTGTAAATGAATTTGTACAAAGTCTTTTCATCTGTGAGATTTTTGTTAAACTCGTAACAACTGTTTGGGGACAGCTTTTAGTGTAATCACACCATGAAAAATAAAATGAAGGTTTTTTTACTGTGTTTTTTTGGATCTGTTAGCAGCATGCCATTGCTTACGGCTGCACATGCAGGTCAGATTTATATGTATAAAGACAATAACGGCAGCACCCTACTGACCAACCGTAAAAGTAACGACCGTTCCCTAAAAAAAGTTAAAGTCACCTATTACGCAGACAGCAATATTCACAGCTATCGCAACTGGGGTTCATCTGAAGCTTCAGTATTGCCAAGTTATAGCCGCAATAAAAATGCCTTTGACCATATAATTCAGCAAGCTGCACAACAACATGGCATCTCTGAAGGTTTAATTAAAGCGGTCATGCATACCGAATCGGGCTTTAATGTAAATGCACGCTCCCCTGTCGGTGCACAAGGCTTAATGCAGCTTATGCCTGCTACAGCACGTCGTTTTAATGTCAGCAATGCTTATGATCCGCATCAAAACATTATGGCGGGTGCAAAATATTTAGCATGGTTATTAAAACGCTTTAATGGCAATACCACTTTGGCCTTGGCAGGTTATAACGCAGGTGAAGGCAACGTCGCAAAATACGGCGGTGTACCACCTTTTCGTGAAACACAGGACTATGTCCGTCGTGTTACCAGCCGCTATAGCAACCTATATGCCAATGGAGTGAGCGCTGGTAGCCCTCAAAATAATAATACTTCTAGTAGCAGTACTGGCCAAAATGCACAAATTATTGCGCAGTCAGATAATTATAGCGCCAGCAACCATCAAGTCAGCATGAACAAACGTCCGCAACGACAAATTATTATAGCTGCAGATGGTAGCTTTACCGATGCCCCAACGGGCTCTTATGCCACTAGCAATGCCACTGCTTCGGCACGTATTTTCATTTCAGAATAAAGTCGATATTTTTGGTACAGTTTTATTATTTTTTCTTGAATTTTTAAGACATACACCGCATATTTAACGACATGATTTATTAACAAATCAGATTACATTTTCAATATAAGAGGATTTACTCAATGATGCGGATTGGTTTGTTCTTGCTAACCAACCTCGCGGTACTGGTTGTAGCTGGCATAATTTTGTCACTCTTCGGTGTCGGTAGTTACCATGGCGCGGGTGGCTTAAACCTAGGCAACCTGTTGGTCATCTGTTTTGTCTTTGGTATGGTTGGCTCTTTAATTTCTCTATTCATGTCTAAATGGATGGCGAAAAAAACAACTGGGACTGAATTAATTGACCCGAATGCCCCTCGTAACCAAGCTGAAGCGTGGTTATTAAATGAAGTTGCACAATTGTCGCAACGTGCTGGTATTAAAATGCCAGAAGTGGGTATTTTCCCTTCTTATCAATCTAATGCTTTTGCAACGGGTTGGAACAAAAATGATGCTTTAGTGGCTGTATCTACTGGCTTGCTTGAGCGCATGAATAAAGATGAATTACGCGCGGTACTGGCACATGAAATTGGCCACGTTGCCAATGGTGACATGGTTACACTGGCACTGATTCAAGGTGTTGTAAACGCATTTGTTATGTTCTTTGCTCGTGTTGCAGGTGACTTTATTGACCGTAATGTCTTTGGTCGTGAAGATGGCGAAGCCCCAGGCTTGGCTTACTTTGCAATTACCATTGTATTAGATATTGTCTTTGGTATTTTGGCGTCTTCAATTGTGATGTGGTTCTCGCGTCAACGTGAATACCGTGCAGATGAAGCAGGTGCACGTTTAGCAGGTAAACAAGCCATGATTTCTGCGTTATTGCGTTTACAAGCAGAGTCTGAGATGCCAGATGCAATGCCAAAAGAAATGAAAGCTTTTGCAATTTCTGCAGGTAAAGAACAAGGTTTTAGTTTGGCTGCATTGTTCCAAACTCACCCGAGCATTGAACAACGTGTTGCAGCATTACAACAATTAAACTTGCCTTAAGACTGTTCAACACATTGTGATTTCACAACAAAAAAGCTTCCTTCGGGAAGCTTTTTTTATGACTGCATACAAGCCAAACTTTACTTATTTTATACTGCAAAAGTTTGTGACCACTGCCACAACCAACTTGCACCCAACCACATGGCCCAAACAAGCAAGATTAAAAACAGTACTCCCAATAAATCGGGTAAATGAATCCAGAGCCATGCCACTATAGGATTACGCCAAAATGCTGACTGCTGCTGTTTACGTTCTAATTGCTCATGTAAAAAAGGATGCGTGACATGGTGTTCACTCTGAATTTGATATTCTTCACGTATATGGCTATGCACCACATCTAAAGCTTTACGACTCGGACGAATAAATACATCAAAGACTGTTCCGACAATTGGCACAAAACCGACCACTGCATCTACCACAGCCAGTTTAATGACTGGCGTAAGTTTACTTTGCGGCACACCAATTTGTTTGGCTTTATAAATGGCATAGCAGGTCAAGGCAAAACCAGCGACATCTCCTGCCACGGGAAGTGTCCCCAGAGCAGCATCTGCCCCGACACCCTGCTTGGTAAATGGAATACGTACCACTGAATCCATCATATTGGCAAATTTGGCTAAATCTCGCTCTAAACGAATCACCTCATCTTGACTGAGTTTTTTAGCACGAGGATTGGCATTTGAAAGTGGAGATTGAGGCATAGCAATATTTATGTCTTTTTTAAAGCAATCTATTTGAGAATAAAGCAGATTTTGACTCAGGTCTGTTATGTTTTTATAAATGCTAATCTAAGATGAATTTAAAGTGCTTAAAGGATTTATTTAAGGCAACAGAAGCCCGATAATTTAAAGTAGAAGCTGTGAAGCAATAAATAAATACACCACCACGCCTGTTGCATCACAAATGGAAGTTACTAACGGTGCAGATGCACTTGCAGGGTCTAGCTTCAAACGATTCAGGATGAAAGGTAGGCTCATTCCAATTAAACAGCCCATCAGCACAATGCCCATCATACTCAAAGCCAACACCAGTGAAACCATAAGATCGCCACGGTAATAACCTAAAATAGAGACTGCAAACGCCATGGTGCCACCTAAACATAGCGCGACTAAACTTTCACGCCCAAGCAGATACAACCAATCTTTAAACTGCACATCGCCTGTGGCCAGTGCTCGCACCATCAATGTTGCAGACTGAGAACCTGCATTTCCACCACTGCCCACCAACAACGGTAAAAAGAACACCAACACAATATGTGCAGCAATAATTTCTTCATAATGTGCGATTCCCATACCAGACAGCAAACTGCCAAAGACCAGAATCACCAGCCAAAACACACGTTTACGGTATAAAAATAAAATAGGTGCAGTTTTCATACTCAGTCCAGGCGATGAACCAACGGCACTCGACTTTAAAAAGTCCTCCGTAGTTTCAGCCTGTACCACATCCATTGCATCGTCATAAGTGACAATCCCCAACAAATGCTGTTCATCATCTACAATCGGCAAGGCTAGGAAATCATAATGACTGAGCTTTAGGGCAATACTTTCCTGATCTTCAGTGACCAAACCCGTCACCAAGTCGGTACACATCACCTGTTTAATTTTTTGCTCAGGCGGATTTTGAATAATCTCTCTTAAAGAAATGACGCCCAGCAGTTTCATGGCCGCATCTACAATATAAATCAGGTATAAAGTTTCCCGATCTGCTGTCATTGTGCGCAGTTCATCTATGGCTTGCTGCATATTTAATTCAGGCGAAAGCACCACAAAGTCGGAGCTCATAATGGCGCCAGCCGACTCTTCGGGATAATGCGCCAAGGACTGAATTTGAGCGCGCTTTTCTTCTGCAATATTTAAGCTGATATAGCGCTGTAAATTGGGGGACAGTAATTTATATAAGTCTGTGCGATCATCCGAATGCATCTCTGAAATCAAAGCAACCAATTTCAGAGGAGCAATGGTTTCAGCAATTTTTAGCTGTGAATGTAAGGGCAAAAACTCCATCACCAAGGCAGCACTGTCTAATTGTTCAATTAAACTGACCTGAGCTTGCAGACTTAAATACTGTATTAAATCGGCTAAATCGGCAGGGTTAATATTTTGAATCATCTCCTGCACGGCACTGTATTGATGTGATTGCAGTGCATGTTCTAACTGTTCAGTGTGTAAAAGTTTCATGCCAATCACCAATACCATCAGCCCACGGGCGTAGCCAAATACGAATGAAATATGAGCTAAAGATTTTCACAGTATTTAGTAAATCTAAGATTAAGCTTGCTAATTTTACAGGCTTGAGCTTGGAGCAACATCATAGCCTAAAACTCAGCTAAGCATTTCATTAAAATCATTTTTTAAGCGATAACAAGCTTAGATTTTTTGTACTTTAGGTTTAAACACCGAACGAATCAACACATACATAAACGGAATAAAAATTAAGACTAAAATTGTGCCAAACACTACCCCACCCAACACACTTACGCCAATTTCCTGACGGCTTGCTGCGCCTGCACCAAAAGCGAAGACCAATGGTAATATACCTGCGCCAAATGCCAATGAAGTCATTAAAATTGGTCTAAGCCGTAAACTCGCACCTTCTAAAGCAGCTTGCACCACTTGTTTTCCCTGCTGCTGCGCCACAGAGGCAAATTCCACAATTAATATTGCATTTTTACAAGACAAACCAATGGTGGTCAGTAAGGCAATTTGAAAATAAATGTCGTTAGGAAAGCCGGCAAAATAACTAAATAGAATATTGCCACCTATACCCAATGGAATTGCAGTCATTACTGCGGTTGGAATGCTCCAGCTTTCATACAAGGCAGCCAAACACAGAAAAATAAAACCAATTGAAACCAAATATAAAATTAAGGCTTGAGCGCTGGACTGATTTTCTTCATAAGACAATCCACTCCATGCCAAATCTATTCCTTGTTGCTGTGCAACTAATTGTTCCAAATCACGCATAGCCTGACCAGAACTTTTGCCTTCTGTCGTATCGGCTTCCATTTGCAAGGCGCTATATCCCATGAAACGATTGACCACTTCAGGCCCACCACCCCAGCTTAGCTGGGCAAACTGGCTAAATGGCACCATCTGGTTTTGTTGATTACGTACCGACCACTGATATAAATCTTCAGGTTGAGTACGAAACTCTGCATCGCCTTGCATAATCACACGTTTAATTCGGCCGCGATCAATAAAATCATTAATATAATTGCCACCCCATGCAGCCGACAAAGTGCTGTTGATTGCAGTTTGGGTTAGACCCGCTGCCATGGCTTGTTTCTGATCCATCGTGACATTTAATTCAGCTTTTTCTGGGTTAGCACGCTGATCCAAATTTTCAAAACTTGAGTATTGGCTCGCTTGCTTCGCTAAGTTCTCAAACTGTTGCGTTAAAAAGTCCCGCCCTGCACCATTCACATCCCGAATCCAAAACTCTAGACTGTCGGTTTGCCCCAAGCCACGTACTGAAGCAGGCAATCCAATCATAATCTGGGCATCAGGATGCTGACGAAAATGTTGCATCGCCCGTTCACGAATGGCTTCTGCAGTATTCGCTTTACCCGTTCGTTCATCCCAATGTTTAAGTGCTATAAAGCCTTGTCCTAAATTCTGTCCCGTTCCCGAAAAATTACGTCCATAACGCAGCATCACCAAGTCAACATTGTCTGCCTCTTGCTGCATGAAATATGCACGGACACTTTCTCCCACTTCTCGGCTTTTCGATAATGGCGCACCTTCTTGCAATTTAATCTGGACAGATAACATGCCTTGATCTTCATTGGGAATAAAACTGGTTGGCAAGGCACGGTAAAATAAGGCAAAGACCGTGAGTAAACTGGCAAAAACAACCAGACAGATGCTCTTATGCTGCATAGTCCATGCAGAAAGCTGGAGATAGCGTTGTTTGAATTGTTCCAGTTTTTGATTAAACCACAACGCCCATTTTGCAGGCTGTGGATTCGGCTTTAAAATCAAAGCACATAATGCAGGCGTTAAAATGAGCGCAACCAGTAAGGATAAAGACATTGCAGTAACCAACGTAATGGAAAACTGACGATAGATCACGCCTGTTGACCCACCAAAAAACGCCATAGGAATAAATACTGCTGTCAGTACTAAGGTAATACCCACCAAAGCACCACTAATTTCCTGCATGGATGCAATGGCGGCCTGTTTAGCGTTAAGCTGCTGTTCATGCATTAAGCGCTCTACGTTCTCCACCACCACAATCGCATCATCCACCAACAAACCAATCGCCAAAACCAACGCAAATAAAGTCAGGGTATTGATGCTCATGCCAAATACTTGCAGAATGGCCATTGTCCCCAAAATCACCACAGGCACAGTCACGGTAGGAATGAGCGTCGCGCGCCAATTCTGTAAAAATAGGAACATGACTATCACGACTAAAATGACCGCTTCAATTAAAGTTTTCACCACTTCTTTAATTGATTCCTGCACAAATGGCGTGTTGTCTCTTGGAAATACGATTTGATAGCCATCAGGTAACTGTTGTTTTAAGTGCTGTATTTCTTTTTGAATTAAAGCCGAGGTTTGCAGCGCATTCGCCCCTGAAGATAAGGAAATCCCCATGCCTGCCGACGGAAAACCATTAATGGTATTAAAACTTTGATAATTCTCTGCGCCCAACTCAATACGTGCAACATCCTTTAAATAAACAAAGCCGCCTGTTTGATTGGCCTTTAAAATAATATTTTCAAATTCTTCTACAGTTTTTAAGCGTGAACCTGAGGTAACTTTGGCATTGAGGTATTGATCTTGAGCAGTCGGTAATTCTCCAATTGCCCCTGCTGCAACCTGTGTATTTTGCGCTTGTACTGCTGCCCGAATATCACTGGGCATTAATGCATATTGCTTAAGCTTTAAAGGGTTTAGCCAAATTCGCATGGCATATTGCGAACCAAAAACATCGACCTCTCCTACACCCTCAATACGGGCAAGGTCTTGTTCCAAATGGCTCATCATATAATCTGATAAGGCAATATTACTGCTTTTGCCTGTAGCATCGTACAAGCCAATCACCATGTGCATATCACCTAGTGATTTGAATACATTTACACCCTGACGTTGTACATCTTCTGGTAAACGGTTGATTGCACCATTAATGGCATTTTGCACTTGTACTTGTGCGGTATCTGGATTGGTTCCATTTTCAAAGCTGATACTAATTCGGCTACGACCCGAAGAATCACTGCTAGAACTGAAATACAGCAAATGATCTAGCCCTTTAATTTGCTGCTCTAAGATTTGCGTTACACTTTCTTCAACTGTTTCAGCAGAAGCGCCCGTATAGGTCGCACTGACGGTAATACGTGGTGGTGCTATATCTGGATAGCGTTCTACAGGTAAATTTAATACTGAAAAAATCCCCAGTGCCATCACAATAATTGCGAGCACACCAGCGAAAATCGGACGTTCAATAAAAAATTTAGACAGCATAAAACAGGGTCACTTTTAGGTGGCAGTGTTGAATTTCAAATCGCGGAATCATCAAGTTTTTGCATGCAACAAAACTTTTTAAACCGTAGTTCAAATTAACACAGCTCAATACAACTTCTGTGACTACATATTAAAAAATGTGCTTTTGACACAAAAATGTTGATTGGTCTTCATTTTTTCTCACAGATTTTTGTGTATACCCTCCCAATTTTGGGATAGCACCTAAACTCATCTGATTTCTATACTGCAGACATGACAATTTGAATAACAAGGAATTCATGATGAAAAAAACATTACTTAGCATAACCTTAGCAGCCTTACTGACTGCTTGTGGTGGTTCCGACAATGACTCAAGCAATAACAGTCCGCCATCTCCACCACCATCCACTGCTTCACAAATTGGGGTACTGACTGATGGACCAGTGGGCGGTGTTAAATATGTCAGAACCAGCAGCACAGGTGAAAGTATTGAGGGTACAACCAATCTAGATGGCGAATTTGAATACAATGAGGGAGATACTGTCCGCTTCTTTATTGGTGATGTACAACTGGGTGAAGCGATTGAAGCCAAAGCACGTATTACACCATTAGATTTAGCTGAATTAGACAATGCCCGTACCAACTTAATGGTATTGCTACAATCTTTAGATGCCAATGGCGAGCATAGCGATGGAATTCAGATTAGTGCGGAGACTCAAGCAGCCTTCAAAGCTGTAAATCTAGATTTTGAACAAAGCAGCACAGACTTCGCAACTGAAGTGCTTAGCAAAACACCCCTCACAGAAGATCAACTCGTGACACCAGAAAAAGCTGCAGAAAACTTCCAAACCACCTTTTATAAAGATATTGCCGGAACTTGGGAAATTGGACGCACCAATACATCTGCTGTTTTATTACATATTTTACCCGATGGACGTTATGCGCTAGGTGAAGCAGATGAAGCTGATGTAACGGGGCAACCTGGTATTGAAACAGGACGACTAAATTGGAATGCTTTAACCTCAGCGCTGAGCCCTGTGATCTCAGTAGATACTAATGAAGACTACGGGCTTTCACATCCAGACAATGATGGTCATTACCGCCTAAGTTATAACGGTACAGATTTAGTGCTGACTGATGTTGGAAGTAATAGCACCTATATTTTAACTAAAGTCAAACAATCATCAGGTTTAGTCGGCACTTGGCAATTTAATCAAACTCACTTGTTTGCTTTCTTTGACACAGGATTCTATTTCTTGTTAGACACTGAAGGCGATGATGATTGCGCTAACCCAGGTATTGAATATGGTAAATATACCACGACCGCCAATACACTCTCTGCAACAGAAATTTTATATGACACCAATGACTGTGGTGGATTGCATGACCCTTGGGATAACAGCAAAGTTAATGCAACTTATAGTATTTCAGGTACAAGCTTGACCTTACATCCTCAAGGTGAAGACCCTGTCACTCTACAACGTAGCAATTAAACACGATAAAGCTGCCTAATCAAATTTAGGCAGCTTTAACCGATATGCTCAAAATGAATAGTACAGCCCATCAACAAATGCATGAGTTCAATTTGCGAGTTGCATTGGGTTTTTTCATAAATATTTTTAAAATAAGTGCGCACCGAACTGAGCGTAACTCCACAATGTTCCGCAATTTCTTCTAACTTACAACCATTCAACAACAACTCACACAGCTCAAACTCACGTTTAGACAATTGATAAGCTTGCTGCAAATAGGCTTTTGACAAAGCATAGTGCTGATGCTTATCGGTCAGAAATACCGCAATTTGATGTTGTCCTGCATCTTGATGCTGCATATTTTTTAATTTAGAAAAAGGCACGATAGTCAGCATTAATTGTCGTCCTTTCGCATCTGACAAAGCCAATACACCGCCTACATCTGCATTCAATGCAGACTGTCCTAATAAGGCTGAATTTAATAATTGATCTAAACGACTTTGATCATAAGCATGGGTTTTTAAGCGATTATACAAATCCAAATCTAAACATGAATCGTGTTCAATCATGCTTTGAGCTAAAGGGTTTGAATAAGTCAAACTCAGCTGATGATCAAGCAAAATTACACCCGTTTTTAAATGATCGAGCACACTATACAAACTTAAATTTTCTTGTTTAACCAAACTAAATTGACGATGGATTTGTAAGGCACGGCGCAAATGCACACCCAAATGCTTTAAAAAATCCAACTCTTTTTGTTGATACGGCGCTACATCTGGCGCACGATGTAATCCTAAAACTGCCCAACGATGTGAACCCTGATCGAGCAAAACAGCCGAGATATAACTAATTCCCGTCGGATTCAAACACCGTTCATAAAAGATATATTCATCACTTTCAGGGTTTTCCCCATAATGCGATAAATCCGAGCTCGCTACTTGCCCCACACCTAAATTTTCCCACAATACTCGGTGTAACTGCATGTCAATCACGCGAATCCGCTCATCACGATAGGCATGCAAAGCTTCATCTGGAATATTGTGACTAAATAAAAAATCGTAACTTGGGCTAAATTGATCTAAGGCAGTAAAAATGGCGGTTTTACTGTCTGTATATTGAACAATTTTTTCAATTACTTGCGGCCATAAATTCACATCTACAGCGGCATCATAAATACTGCCTATAATTTCGTGTTCTCGGTTATCCATTTTTATCCCCTTTATGCCTACTCCAGCCTGCATTACACTTATTTAATCATTTGTTTTTCTTATTATTCCAAGTAGCATAGTGGGTTTTATTCACAAAAAAAGCAGTTTAAATACATATCACGCATTTAATAAATAAATGGAAAATGGCTAGGCAGTTTTGCTTTTTCATGCGTGCAAACTCTGAATTATAAAAACCACGCCATAAAAAAACCCCGTATCTGACGATACGAGGTTTTTGAAGTTTGGGTACGCTGATAATTACATCATGCCACCCATACCACCCATGCCGCCCATGTCAGGCATTGCTGGTTTTTCTTCTGGGATTTCAGTGATCATACATTCAGTCGTCAACATTAAGCCCGCAACAGATGCAGCATGCTCAAGCGCAGAACGTGTTACTTTTGCAGGGTCAAGAATACCCATTTCCAGCATATCGCCATATTCAGAAGTTGCAGCGTTATAACCGTAGTTACCTTCACCGCTCTTCACCGCATTGATCACTACAGATGGCTCATCGCCTGCGTTTGCAACAATTTGACGAAGTGGCGCTTCAATAGCACGGCGTAAAATGTTAATTCCGACATTTTGATCGTCATTTGCACCAGTTACACCGTCAAGTGCTTTCGCTGCACGTACTAACGCAACACCACCACCTGCAACAACACCTTCTTCAACCGCAGCACGAGTTGCGTGAAGTGCGTCATCGACACGGTCTTTTTTCTCTTTCATTTCAACTTCAGTTGCCGCACCAATCTTGATCACTGCAACACCGCCCGCTAACTTAGCAACACGTTCCTGAAGTTTTTCTTTGTCGTATTCTGAAGTTGATTCTTCAATTTGCGCACGGATTTGTTGTACACGCTCAGCAATTTGACCTGCATTGCCTGCACCATCCACAATCACAGTGTTTTCTTTAGATACTGTTACTTTGTGTGCAGTACCTAAGTGCTCAAGTGAAGTTTGCTCCAAAGACATACCAATTTCTTCAGAAATCACAGTTGCACCTGTCAAGATCGCGATATCTTGAAGCATTGCTTTACGACGATCACCAAAACCAGGTGCTTTCACCGCACATACTTTAATAATGCCGCGCATGTTGTTTACAACAAGTGTTGCCAACGCTTCGCCTTCTACATCTTCAGCGATAATCAATAATGGCTTACCTGTTTTCGCAACTGCTTCTAAAACTGTGATTAATTCACGAATGTTGCCCACTTTTTTGTCTACCAACAAAATGAATGGGTTTTCAAGTTCAGCAGTTAAAGTATCTTGTTTGTTTGCAAAGTATGGTGAGATATAACCACGATCAAACTGCATACCTTCTACAACGTCTAGTGAGTCTTCAAAGCCTGAACCTTCTTCAACGGTAATCACGCCTTCTTTGCCCACACGCTCCATTGCTTCTGCAATTAACTTACCTACAGTCGTATCAGAGTTAGCAGAAATCGAACCAACTTGTTCAATCGCTTTAGTATCTGATGCAGGTTTAGCCGTCGCTTTAATGTTTTCAACCACTGCTTTTACAGCAATGTCGATACCACGTTTCAAATCCATTGGGTTCATGCCCGCAGTTACAGATTTGATGCCTTCATTTAAAATGGCTTGTGCAAGTACAGTTGCAGTTGTTGTACCGTCACCTGCGATGTCGTTGGTTTTACTTGACACTTCACGAACCAACTGTGCACCCATGTTTTCAAATTTATCTTTTAGGGTGATTTCTTTAGCAACAGATACACCATCTTTAGTGATGTGCGGTGCGCCAAAAGAACGGTCAATCACTACGTTACGACCTTTAGGGCCTAAAGTTACTTTTACTGCATCTGCAAGGATGTTTACGCCTGCAATCATTTTTGTGCGGGCTGAATCACCAAATTTTACGTCTTTTGCTGACATGTTTGACTCCAAATATCTTTAAATAATGTTCAAATTGACTTTGAATAACGAGTGCTGAAATTAGCCTTCAAGTACCGCTAAAATGTCAGACTCTTTCATAATAAGAAGTTCTTCACCGTCTACTTTAACTGTGGTGCCTGCATACGTACCAAACAAGACTTTATCGCCCACTTTAACGTCTAAAGCGCGCACGCCATTGTCTGTGATTTGACCATTACCTACTGCAATCACTTCACCTTGCGCTGGTTTTTCTGCAGCAGAACCTGGAAGCAAAATACCGCCAGCTGTTTTTGTTTCTTCTTCAACACGACGAATAACTACGCGGTCATGTAATGGACGAATGTTGCTCATAAATAACTCCATCAGACTAAGTCTATGTATAGATTCCTGATGACGACTTATTTATTCCATGTGTCATCATCAAAATAAATTTTAGATGACACAGTTGTGGGGATGGAAAAATTCGCTTCAAGGGGAAACGCTAAAAATATTTCAGTTTTTGTTGTTTTTTTAGACAAGTTGAGGGGTTCAACCTTTTATTCTGCGTTTTGCTGCCACAACACGAATTGTTTTTGTCCTACATCAAAGATGTAATGCTGCACATCACCATTATTGCAGACTAGATTTAAGCTATTCGGCATACCTTGATGCAAACGCTGTGAAATTGCAGTTCCGGCATGAATATCGAGCACAGGATGTGCTGCACCAAGTGCATAGATTTGATTGAGGTCATATACAGCAGGCTGGTGTAAATGACCATGTAGCAAGGCATGCAAGCCGTTTTTACTCCATTGCTCCAACGCAATACGTCCCAACACAGGACAATCTTTAATACCGTGCACATTATCGGGCGGTGTATAGAACGGCTGATGCGCCACCAAAATTTTTAACTTATTGCTGGGCGCAGCTTGCAATAAGGCGTCGATCTCCTGAATTTGATTCAAAGAAATATGCCCACGGGTATGAAAACGTCGCCGAATACTGTTCACCCCTATCACATAAAAATGGGCGGTTTCCAAAATTGTTTCCATACGCCCAAAAAACAACTGATACCGTGCAAACGGACTAAAAAAACGATTCCAAAGATGGTATAGCGGAATATCGTGATTTCCTGGCACAACCAAATACGGTAAATTCAAACTGTCTAAAAAATGCTTACAGGCATAAAACTGTGCGTAGCGTGCACGTTGGGTTAAATCTCCACTGACCACGACCGCTTCAGGTCGCATATTTACACACAGTTGTTGCACTGCCTGCATACAAACCACATTTTCAGTGCCAAAGTGCAAATCAGACAGATGCAGCAGCATGCGGCACCTTAATCTTTAATGCATTTTTCAATACAGATATACGTAGCGGCGGACGCATTTTGACAATTTCTCCATCAAGCGCCACGGTCAGTTGTGGGCGTTTACTATGAATGACCACCTGCTCTGCTGCAAAACTGTACATATCATTGGCTTGCTCAGCTTTCCCCTGAATTAATTGCCGCAGAATTTTAAACAAAGTCAATTTATCAGACTTTGCCACGGCAACACCTGCGACTTTGCCTGCTGCAGCAGCTTTGGCAATACGTAAATTCATTTCAGACAGTTGCAATTGATTATTCCCAAAGAAAATGAGCGGCGTTTTCAGCGGATAGCGCTTTGTATCGACCTCAATATCTAATTTTAATTCTTTACGGTCACGCAGCAGTACATCTAAAGCCGAGGTGTAGGCATGTAAAGGAAAGCGTCCTAAATAACGGTTATAACGCTCACGTTTTTGAATAAATAAAGGATATAAACCCAAACTGGCATTATTTAAATAGATGTGTTGATTGATTTGTGCCACATGCACAGCACGCGTACTGCCCGTTGCGATGACATGCGCTGCTTCAATTAAATCTAGCGGAATATTCAGTAGGCGTGCCACATAATTAAACGTGCCCAAAGGCAAAATACCCATGGGGATAGATGTCCCTTTTAACTTTGCAGCAACCGCATTTAAAGTACCATCTCCACCCGCTGCCACCACCACACCCGCTAAATCAGGATGTTGATGACGTGCCAACACCTGTTGCATTAACGCATCAAAGCCCGTACTCGCCCCAATATCAAAAGATTGAATTTCGAAGCCATGCTGCGATAAAACGTGCAACAACTCTTCATAAATATCGTCTTTATGATTAGCATGAAATCCAGATTTTTGATTATAAACAATCGATAAGGGCTGTAGCTGCATAAACCTCTGTGCCATTTTTTAAAGCTTTTGTTCTAATTTCAGTCAATTGATACGGAATGAAAAGCAGCTTTATGTAAAATTCAAATGATGACCATTCATTAAATCAATGACAAACCGATCAAAAATTATAGATTCAACACATTGAATTATATAAAAATAATTTAAATAAATAATGCCCATCAAATATTTAAATAATGGAAAATATAGCAACAAAAACATGTAAGTATATGTTTCATATACAGTATTATTAATTTATCCAAACATTTTAATCAGAAAGCCAAATCATGCCTAAGTCTTATTTTTTTTATGATTTTGTGCTTTAATACAGCCACTTTTTTTCATATTTCATCTGAACGATGTATCCCATTGTTCAGATTGTACTTTGTACATCATTTGTACACATTTAAGATAGGCCTCACCATGACCCAAGTGAACGCACCAGAATTCGTTCGTCACCCTAAGCTTATTGCATGGGTTGAAGAAATTGCAAAGTTAACGAAACCAGCAAAAATTGAATGGTGTGACGGTAGCGCTGAAGAATATCAACGTCTCATTGACTTGATGATCGCTAACGGCACCATGCAAGCATTAAACCAAGAAAAACACCCTGGTTCGTACCTTGCAAACTCTGATCCTTCTGACGTTGCTCGTGTTGAAGACCGTACTTTCATCTGCTCTGAAAACAAAGAAGATGCTGGTGCGACCAACAACTGGGAAGCGCCAGCTGAAATGCGCGCTAAATTAAACGGTTTATTCGACGGCTCAATGGCTGGTCGTACCATGTACGTGGTTCCATTCTCTATGGGCCCATTGGGTAGCCACATTGCGCACATCGGCATTGAATTAACTGACTCTCCTTATGTTGCAGTTAGCATGTCTAAAATGGCTCGTATGGGTAAAGCTGTTTATGACGTACTTGGCACAGACGGTGAATTTGTACCTTGCGTACACACTGTTGCTGCTCCATTGGCTGAAGGCGAAAAAGACGTTGCTTGGCCATGTAACAAAGAAAAATACATTGTACATTATCCAGAAACTCGTGAAATCTGGTCGTATGGTTCTGGTTACGGCGGTAATGCATTATTGGGTAAAAAATGCTTAGCGCTTCGTATCGCATCTGCAATGGGCCGTGAACAAGGCTGGTTAGCAGAGCACATGCTGATTTTAGGCGTGACAAACCCTAAAGGTGAAAAACACTATATCGCAGCAGCATTCCCTTCTGCATGTGGTAAAACCAACTTCGCTATGTTGATTCCACCAGCAGGTTACGAAGGCTGGAAAATTGAAACTGTAGGTGACGATATTGCTTGGATCAAACCAGGTGAAGATGGTCGCTTATATGCAATTAACCCAGAAGCTGGTTTCTTCGGTGTTGCACCTGGTACAAATACCAAGACTAACCCGAACTGTATGGCAACCTTACACAAAGACGTAATTTATACCAACGTTGCTGTAACTGATAACGGTGAAGTATGGTGGGAAGGTCTAACTAAAGAAGTTCCTGCAAACTTAACAAACTGGAAAAACCAACCACACACTGGTGAAGAAAAAGCAGCTCATCCAAATGCACGCTTCACGGTTGCAGCTGGTCAATGTCCTTCTATTGATGCTGACTGGGAAAATCCAGCAGGTGTTCCAATTTCAGCGTTCATCTTCGGTGGTCGTCGTGCAGACACAGTGCCTCTAATTTCAGAAGCATTTGACTGGGTAGATGGCGTTTATAAAGCAGCAACAATGGGTTCTGAAACGACTGCTGCTGCAGTTGGTCAACAAGGTATTGTACGCCGTGACCCATTTGCTATGCTTCCGTTTGCTGGTTACAACATGGCAGACTACTTCTCTCACTGGTTAGAAATGGGTGAGAAAGTTGGCGAGAAAGCAAAAGCTGCTGGCAACAAATTACCAGGTATCTACAACGTAAACTGGTTCCGTCGTGACGCAGAAGGCAACTTCGTATGGCCTGGTTTTGGTCAAAACATGCGTGTTCTTGAGTGGATCATTGATCGTTGCGAAGGTCGTGCAGACGCAGTTGAAACACCAATTGGTCGCGTTCCGACTTATGAACAATTAAACTGGACTGGTTTAGATTTCACTAAAGAACAATTTGAAACTGTTACAGCGCAAGACAAAGAACAGTGGATCAAAGAGTTGGAAAGCCACACTGAGTTATTCAACAAACTTGGTGAGCGCTTACCTGCTGCATTGAAAGCACGTCAAGAAGCGTTACTTGAAGCAGTTAAATCTGCGTAATTCAACGCTAACTGCTAAAAAAAGGTCACTTCGGTGACCTTTTTTATTGCGCATAAATTTAAAAACCTAACTCGCAGAAATCTTAAAAACAGTCTTTAGCATGCTTTGTGGTGGTAGCTATGGCATACTTAAAACAAGAATGAAATGACAATCAAAACATGGGACATGATCATGAATAAAGCCATGAACACAACAATGATTATTTTGGGTATGACGGTATTTGGCTTAGGTTTATCTGCTTGTCAAAGCCTGCCTGAACAAAGTGAAAATAGCTTTGTTGGATATAAAGTTGAAAGTAAAACAGCAAATACTGCTATTTTAGCTTACACCCTTGCAGGCCGTCAGAATCAACAACGTGATGAAAACAAATTACAACGTGCTTGCCAGAAAGAGCTAGGTGCACATAAAACCTATCAATTGCGTGTATTAAGTATTAATGAAATTGCCAATCCTGCTGCGCATCAACAAGACCCGTATGGCCGTCAACTTGGTCAAAGCCGCACCTCTATTGGCTTGTCGAACACACCTGAATTACACAGCAGCGAAAACTATGCCACCCGTCAAGCCCTAGATGCACGCCCGAGCACATTGCGTATTGTGCGTTATAGCTGTTCTTAATTTTATATAACGACAATATCTAAAATATAAGACGTGATGATTTATCGCGTCTTATAAAAACTCACATTACGAAACTCTTTGGCTTCATCTAAATCAGGCCATGTGGTCGCACTGCGTTCATCTATTTTTATATATTGTGGATGGCTAAAATTTTTCACACGACTGTCTGCCACCCACACTTCGGGTGCAAACTTTAAAAATTCATCTAAAAAGAAACGATTGCATTGGTCATACAACACATCTGCTGCCAACAATACATCCACTTGCTCGGCTTGATACAGGTCATCTAAATACTCAAGCGCGACATCATTTAATTCTGCGTTGGCACGACAAGCCGCCAGACTCACTGGGTCAATATCACAGCAAATCACTCGTTTTGCACCTGCCATTTTAGCCGCAATAGCCACCACACCAGAACCTGAGCCAAAGTCCAAAACCACCTTATCTTTGACATGCTGCGGCTCTGCCAGCAACCATTGCGCCATAGCGAGTCCAGAAGCCCAACAGAAAATCCAGTACGGCGTATCATTCCAAATACGACGAATCACTTCATCATCAAGCTTATCGGTAGGAAATACAGGCGGAATAAGCCACAGTGAAATAGCGGTTTCTGGCAACTGCTGAGCCTGCAATTCACAATTTGGTATCACATCATGCAAAGCGTGTATAAGATGCTCAGGCGCTTGAAGAAATTGAAAGGTACAGCTCATTGGTTTTTATTCGTTTTAATTTAAAAAAAGTCCCCTCTCCTTCTTAAAGGAGAGGGAGAATAGACTTAACCTAAAGCTTTCTCAGCAGCTTCAACCGTTTGACGAATTAATGTCGTAATTGTCATTGGGCCAACACCACCCGGTACAGGCGTATATGCAGAAGCGATTTCTTCAATCCCTTGTAGTTGAATATCACCCACACCGCCACCATCACGTGGATGGAAACCGGCATCAACCACTACCGCACCCGGCTTAATCCAGTCTTTTTGAATCAATTCTGCTTTACCAACAGCACCCACAATAATGTCGGCCTGTTTTACAAAGTCTGCCAAGTTTTGTGTACGTGAATGGCAAGTTGTTACCGTTGCATTGGCTTCAAGCAGCATCGCAGCCATTGGTTTACCTAAAATTGCTGAACGACCAACAACAACAGCATGTTTGCCTGCAATTTCAATGTTGTTTTCTTTTAAGATGGTCATAATGCCTGCTGGTGTTGCAGAACCATAAGCAGCTTCGCCCATCGCCATACGTCCATAACCAAGGCAAGTTACACCATCTACATCTTTTTCAAGCGAAATTGCATCAAAGCAAGCACGCTCATCAATTTGCGCAGGAACTGGATGTTGCAACAAAATACCGTGCACATCCGGATTCGCATTCAATTTTTCAATTTCTGCCAAAAGTTGTTCTGTGGTGGTTTCTGTAGGCAATTCCACCTTTAAAGAATCCATGCCCACACGGCGGCAAGCATTGCCTTTCATGCGCACATAAGTTGCAGATGCACCGTCATCACCGACCAAAATAGTCGCTAGAATTGGGGTACGACCTGATTTTGCTTTTAACGCTTCTACACGTGTTAACAGATCAGCTTCAATTTGTTTTGCCAATGCACGACCGTCTAAAATTAATGCCACGGCACATCTCCAAATGTTGATATGAATCAATTTTGCAAATAATACATGATTATTTAGACTATTTTATTCTATATGCCGAATTAATGTGCATCTGCTCATTTAATAGTATTGTTTTTTTTTCAGAGCTTGCTAATATACGCATCAACAAGACGTGGCGGGGTGGCAGAGTGGTCATGCAGCGGACTGCAACTCCGTGGACGCCGGTTCGATTCCGACCTCCGCCTCCAATCTTGTAAAACTATGCCCGAGTGGTGAAATCGGTAGACACAGGGGATTTAAAATCCCCCGCCCACAAAGCGTGCCAGTTCGAGTCTGGCCTCGGGCACCATTTTAAAACACATTAAAATGGTGCAAGTAAAGAACCCAGCATTTAGCTGGTTTTTTTATGCCTGCGATTTAGCCCTCTCCTATCCATATTCATTTCTCTGTATGACCTGCCTATGAAGCCCCAACAAGCACTGCTTTATGTGCAGCAATTACAGCAACAATACCCTGCTGCCTTTAAACAAAATATTTTGTTTTACGGTTTTATACAAAGCAAAGGCATGCTGGATGAATGGAAAGAGTTTATTCCATGGCTCTTGGCCTGTATGATTTTTATTCCTATTTCGATCAGTTTAGCTTTGGGGATTCAAAACACCACAGCACAGTATGATGCTTTTCAAGCCAAAGCCTTGTCTATTTTAGCTATTATGCTCGGCTTTATGCTGCTATTGCCTTATGTGTTGTATCAGATCAAACATAGCTCTGCATCGTGGTATCAGTTTCAGCAACACGCCCCACTCAAAATTGCAGTCTTGATTATTTTACAAGCGCTAAATTTTGCCTATTTTCAAAGTACAATTCTGCAAGGAGCTCTTTTCTTTTTTTGCATCAGTTTTGGCTTTGTGCGCTTGTATAAAGAAAATATGTTTCGTGACCACGCCAGTCTGGAACAAAAATATTGTTTAACTCAGATTCGTCGTGCTGCTTACTGGTCGTATCGTCAGGCTGCTAAAATTCAATTCCGTTTATATTTCACCAATAAAAATAGCCCCCGCTTTACACAATTCACTCAGCAATATCAGCAAGCACTTGAGTTACATCAACAGATTATGCAGGCCGAGCAAGCCTTATGTAAAAGTATTAAATACATTGATTTAGACAGTTATATTCAAGATAAACTGGATTAAAAATCACCTCTTTCATCCAACTTATCTATAAAAAAACCGAGCAACTTGCGCTCGGTTTTTTTAGAACATATAAATTTAGGCCGATTTTGCAACATCGATGATTGGATTCAATTGAACATCATAAGTCATTTGATGAGCACGTATTTCATCAAGTTTATATTCGCTTGCTTTCACGGTATTCACAAACTTCCAGTCAGCCACCACCTGAGTATGATCAAAAGCCACAGTTAAATAACCACGCTGATTTAAATTGCAATAATTCAGCTCATCAATCAGTTCTTTAAATGCATATTCCAACTCTGCCATTTCTGCTGCAGTCACATTTAAGTAATACTCAATTCCTGGCGATGATACGGAACTGGTCGCAAGCTCTACCCCAACCACATGATTGCTATTTTGTGGATGTAAACTGGATGCCCAAGCATTATGCGTATCACCAGCCAACACTACCGCTTTTTTGCCTAACTGTTGCAAGGTACCATACACAACTTCGCGCTCGTAGGCATAACCATCCCAGGCATCTAAGTTATAGGGTGCAACTGTACTCAAACGTGCTTTATCCATTGCTGATAGCGTAGGATCACCAGCTTTTAAACGCATTTTCAGTGTGAGTAAATCAGCAATTTTTTGTTTAATCTGTGCAAGCGTTTCTACAGTAGCATTGCCACTGGTCACTTGTTCTAAAAGCAATAACAGCTCTTGTGGAATAAACATCTTAGACATCAATACTTGTTGGCCCAACACATTCCATTTGGCAGTGGACTGCATCAATTGTGCTTGTAACCATTGCAGTTGTTTTACGCCCAATAAACTACGGCTATTGCTGCTTAAATCTGCCATAAATCGGGCAGCATCCATACCTGTTGCCGTCATATAATCTGCATAATCTAATTGCTTATGGCGTGCCAAAATACGAGTATCCAGCATCATCAAATTGACCAAACCACCAAAATCAAATTGACGATAAATATTTAAGTGATCATTTTCTGCAACTGGACGAATCGGCATCCATTCAAAATAGGCTTTCAAGGCTGCAATCTGGCGCTCTATGAAGCTCCCTTCACTCTCTTGATGGTTTGCCGCACCTTCTTGCCATGCATCATTACTAAGCTCATGGTCATCCCAAATCACAATAAACGGATGGCGTTGATGTGCAGCCTGTAAATCTAAATCAGTGCGATACAAGGCATAGCGCTTACGATAGTCATCTAGTTGAATGATTTCTTTATTATTGTCAGCAGCAAAACCGCGACCTAACGCTTCAGCATCTTCAGTTGCATACTCACCTTCCCCATATTCATAGATATAATCCCCCAAGTGAATAATCGCATCCAGATTATTTTCCTGTGCCATTTCTTTGTAAACATGAAAATAGCCTGCAGGGTAATTCGAGCATGAACAAATCGCAAATTTCACCTGATCGCTGCGTAAAGCCAATGTTTTGGTTTGCCCCACAGGTGAAATTGTCTTGCCAAAACGGAAACGGTAATAATAATTTGCCCCAGCCTGCAAACGGTCTGCATCAACCTTTACGGTAAAATCTTGCGCTGCAGTGGTCTGAACTTTTCCAGTACCAATAAGTTGTTTAAATTCTTGATCTGCTGAAATTTCCCATACAATTTCAAGGTGTGCTGTAGTGTCATTTGGTGTTACTCGTGTCCACAAAATGACACGGTCATGTAATGGATCACCACTAGCAACACCATGTAAAAACTCTACTTTGAGTGAGTTTTCCTTGCCATTTTCAATATTATTTTCATTGTCATCTCCACATGCGGTGAGTGCCACAGGCAACGACAATGCCCCTAAACTCGCCAAACTTTTTTGTAGCAGTTCACGGCGTGTAAGTTTAATTTTCATAAATTTGCCTTTTATTTTTCTAGAGCGCTCACCATAGAAATTAATGATTTCGCTTTGATCTCAAATTTATGAAATATTCATGACGGGCCTTAAAAAACCAATGTTTTAGTGCCATTTCAGCGCACTAATCGGTTGAATTGATTGAAAAGAAAGCAATTGTAAATAAATTTACTTGCCAAGATTTATTTCGTCCTCTATTATTGCGCACATGCCCGAGTGGTGAAATCGGTAGACACAGGGGATTTAAAATCCCCCGCCCACAAAGCGTGCCAGTTCGAGTCTGGCCTCGGGCACCATCTTTTTGCTATAAAATCGATGGTGCAAATAAAGAACCCAGCGAAAGCTGGTTTTTTTTATGTCTAATGAAAATACAATCTTAAAATAATAATTTATAGTGATCGTCAAAAATGCATCTACAACGTTGTGTTCATTATTTAAGTCTTACCTGTTTATGCGGCATGCTGAGTTTTATAAGCTATGCTCAATCCCCTACCACTCAAACAGCAACCCAAGCGGAAGGCCCAATTCAAACTGAATCAGCATTTTATGATTTATTTGCAGGGACTGTGCACAATCAACAACAAAAATTGCATTTGCGCCGTTGTAGCTTAGGAAGTGATATTTACAACCTAAACTTTCAAAACCCTGAAGATGAAAAACAGCTACGCAACCTGCTACAACAGAACACAAAGTTTTGGGTAAATGTGGTTGCACAAGTGAGTGAGCAAGATGGGCAATACTCACTCCATGTTCGGGAAATTGCAGAACTACATGAACAAGAAAGCTGTCATTTAAATGAGGTTTTAGATGAGCTATTCAGCGAATAATTAACTAAAACCACAAGATATTTAAAAAATGTAAAAATATTTACCAGGCCCGATTAGCGACCAAAGCTTCCATTTCAATGTCAAAATGACCCTGATCTTGCAGTACCATCATCATCGCTTCTGCAATATAGTCAGTTGCAGCATCATCTAAATCTGAATCTAAGTCTTGAAATTGTGGCTTCATTTGGTTAATCGCCTGCACTGTCTGATCTGCAAAGTAGTAAATATCAGTTTCCGAAACACCCGCTTGCGATACCTGTTTTGCAAAGCGCAAAATGAGTTGCTTAAGTTCAGCAACCAAAATATCTGGGTAGTATTCGTCATCAAACATCGGGAGAAGTAAATCTGCAAACATACAGGCACTCAAAAAAATACAGAGATTTAAGCGTGCCTATATACCATAAGCCTAGCCTTTATACTAGCTTAGGCAAAATTTCACAGGCCTGAATGATTTATTCAAGTACGTTTATTTAAGCACTTTGCATGGCTTGCCATATTTTAATGGCATCTGAGGTGGCTTTTACATCATGCGCACGTACCATACATGCACCTTGCTGAATACTAAGTAAATGCGCAGCCACTGACCCCACGGCACGCTCTGTAGCTTCTACCGCACCCGTAGCTTCACCAATAAAACGCTTACGCGACAATGCCGATAAAATTGGATAACCCATGCGGTTGAGTTGATACAGCTCATTAAGCAATTTCAGGTTTTGCTGCGCATTTTTTGCAAAACCAAAACCTGGATCAATCACAATATTTTCAGGCTTCACACCTGCAGCCAACGCATCTTGAACACGTTGTTGCAACTCAGCAATCACGTCTTCCGTCACATCATCATATTGATCTAAATTGTTCATGGTGGTCGGTTCGCCACGCATGTGCATAATGATCACAGGGATATTTAATTCAGCAGCCGTTTGCAGTGCATAAGGACGTGTCAAGGCACGCACATCATTCCAAATATGCGCACCCGCATTCACAGCAGCACGAATTACCTCAGGCTGAGAGGTATCAATGGATAGCACCACATTATGTTGTGATAAGGCCTCAACCACAGGTACGACACGACGAATTTCTTCTTCAACACTGACTGGACTCGCACCTGGGCGAGTTGACTCTCCCCCGATGTCAATCACGGTCGCACCTTCCGCAATCATTTCCAAAGCACGTGCTACAGCATCCTCTTTTTCATTATGACGACCACCATCACTAAACGAGTCTGGTGTCACGTTCAAAATTCCCATGACATGCGGTTGAGATAAATCCAAACTCAAACGTCCGCATTGCAATACACATTTAGGTAATGGCATGAGCTGCATGCTGATCTTCCTGTTCATTTGAAAGTCATATTTTAACAAGGCTAGTTTTTAAGATGTTGAATTCTTTTCACCCTCAAACCATTTTATAGCCTATAAGTACAAGATTGCGCACATGCTATAGCGAAAAAAAAGAGCCTTATTTAAAGGCTCTTTTTTAACATCATGTGAGCTAATTAGCTCGCTGGCAATGGTGGCGGTGTGCTTGGGCCATCGGTTGGGGTTACATCAATTACAGGATTATCTGCAATATAAACCTTCGGTGGCTGTGGCTCACGACCTTCCATAATGTCACGGATTTGGTCACGATCAATCGTTTCCCATTCCAACAATGCTTTCACCATTGCATGTGCGATGTCTTGGTTATTTTCCAAAATATCACGCGCAACTCTGTATTGCTCATCAATGATACGGCGCACTTCAGCATCTACTTGCTGCTGAGTCGCTTCAGAAATTGTACGACTGCCTAGACTGCCCATGAACGACTGTTGTGTATCATCTTCATACACCATGACGCCCAGTTTGTCTGACATACCGTATTTCGTCACCATTGCACGGGCAAGTTTAGTTGCACGCTCAAAGTCGTTAGATGCACCTGTCGACATTTGATTAATAAAGACTTCTTCAGCAATACGACCACCAAACAAAATTGACAGATCATTCAGCATTTTGTCTTTGTAATGGCTAGTTTGGTCATGCTCAGGCAACTGCCAAGTCACACCCAATGCCCAACCACGCGGCATAATCGTAACTTTATGCACAGGGTCTGTACCTGGTAGCATTTCAGCGACAATCGCATGGCCTGCTTCGTGGTAAGCGGTCGCACGGCGCTCTTCTTCACGCAGTACCATCGACTTACGTTCAGGACCCATATACAACTTGTCTTTGGCGTCTTCAAAGTCGTGCATATCTACCGTGTTTTTATTACGACGTGCAGCAAACAATGCAGCCTCATTCACAAGGTTTGCCAATTGTGCACCTGAGAAGCCTGGTGTACCACGTGCCAATACTTTGACATCTACACCCGTAACTGAAGGTAACTTTTTCAAGTGTACATTCAGAATTTGCTCACGACCTTTAATGTCAGGCAAGCCAACCATCACTTGACGGTCAAAACGGCCAGGACGTAACAAGGCTTTATCCAGTACATCGGCACGGTTCGTCGCAGCGATGACAATAATGCCTTCATTGCCTTCAAAACCGTCCATTTCTACCAGCATCTGGTTCAACGTTTGCTCACGCTCATCGTGACCACCACCTGTACCAGAACCACGGTGACGACCAACTGCATCAATCTCATCAATAAAGATAATACATGGCGCATGGCGTTTGGCTTGCTCGAACATATCACGAACACGAGATGCACCCACACCTACAAACATTTCAACAAAGTCAGAACCTGAAATGCTAAAGAATGGAACTTTCGCTTCGCCTGCAATGGCTTTAGCAAGTAAGGTTTTACCTGTACCTGGTGGGCCAACCATCAACACGCCTTTAGGAATTGTTGCACCTAGACGTTTGAATTTTGCAGGGTCTTTTAAGAAATCTACAATTTCAACTACTTCTTGTTTTGCTTCATCACAACCCGCAACATCTGCAAATGTGACTTTAATTTGGTCTTCAGACAACATTTTAGCTTTAGATTTACCAAAGCTCATCGGGCCGTTTTTACCACCTGCACCGCCACCCATGTTGCGCATAAAGAACATGAATAACAAAATGATTAAAAGTACAGGGAAACTTGCGATCAATAGTTGCATTAACAAACCTTGACGTTGAGGTGCAGTACCTTCAACAACAACGTTGTTTTTAATCAGATTCGGCATCAGTTCAGGGTCTTGAACTGCTGGACGAATGCTTTCAAAGGACGAGCCGTTGACTTTTTCGCCACTAATTCTTTCGCCATCAATTGTGACTTGCTTAATTTGACCAGCATTCACCGCTGTAACAAACTCTGAGTAGTTCATTGCAGTTGGCTTTTCACTGTTATTGATGTTGCTGAAAATTAGAATCAGCACACCAAGTATAATCAGCCACAATACGGCATTCTTGAAGAGATCGCTCAAAGCTTTATTCCCATATCAATCTAATTTGATCATGCCCGTTACTGGGTGACCTTTCATTCAAAAAGCTGAAGATCAGCTAGACAATTCGTTAAAAACGTACAAAATGCACAATTTTTAACGGCTTGGCAAGTAAACTTTATTTAGACGCCTTTTTACGTCCTTGTCCAATAAGGAATACTTCTTTGGAACGCGCCCGTGAAGCAGCGGGTTTTGCTGTCTTTAGAACATCAAAACTGTCCACGACCTGTTTACGAAATTCGTCAAACCCCGAACCTTGGAACACTTTGACCACAAACTGGCCATTGGGTCCCAATACACGGTTGGCAAAATCGAGCGCCAACTCGCATAAGTAAATTTGACGCGGTTGATCTACAGCTTTATTACCTGATGTATTGGGGGCCATATCAGAAATTACAACGTCTACCGTGCGTCCGTTTAAAATATTTAACAATTTTTCGAACACTTCCTCTTCACGGAAGTCACCTTGTAAAAAGGTCACATCTGGTAGTGCGTCCATTTCCAAAATATCGGAAGCAATCACCAAGCCTTTGTCGCCCACAAGTTGCCCTGCAATTTGTGACCAACTGCCTGGAGCAGCACCTAAGTCCACCACAGTCATACCGGGTTTGATCAGTTTATATTTTTCTTGAATCTCAAGTAGTTTGTATGCAGCACGTGCACGATACCCTTCTTTTTGTGCTCGTTTCACAAAGGGATCATCTAAGTGCTCTCTCATCCACGCACGACTACTTTTGGATAACTTTTGGTTGGTAATGCGTGTTGCCATAACTCTCTTAATAATGAATAGACATCTAAATTGCGATTGTACGTGAAAATTCACCCGCTTGCAGTAGACATCTGTATCTAAATACCAAGAACTGACCTATTTTTTCTATTAAATCCATCGCTTATTTCTGTACTGAGGCTTAAAAAAGTCACTTTGACTGTTACAGAGAAATATCACCAAGTATTCAGTTTCAATATTTCTACATGGCAGTAAGATCACAGATTATTTGCATAGAATTTACAGCGTTTCAAACTGGCTTTTGTTATACTAAGCCGTTTTTAAAATTAGGTTATCTTTATGGCGGCTCTATCTATTCAGGAACGCAAGCGTTTACGTCAAATTGGTCATGCACTCAACCCTGTAGTGATGATTGGCGGGCAAGGTTTGACTGAAAATGTGATTGAAGAAACCAACCGTGCTTTAAACGATCACGAATTGATTAAAGTCAAAATTGGCGGTGAAGACCGTGAGGTACGTGCAGCTGTGATTACTGAAATTGCAGCAGCAACAGGTTCTGAAGTGGTACAAAGCATTGGTAAAATTGTCTTACTCTACAAAAAAGCAGCCAAACAAAATGCTAAATTATCTAATTTAGTTCGCCACGCTCACTTGTCTAACTAATCTCCCTCAATGGCAAGTTACGAACTCAGTGCTTTTAATCGTCAATTTCAGGCCATTTCTTTGGTCGGTGCAATTGAACAACAAAGCCCATTTACGTTAAATGTTGGCTTTTGGCTGCGCGATCCAAATCAGTGGGTCGAATGGCCTGCTTTGGTGGCGTCACATCCACGTCAGGATTTTTTGTGGGAACACACCTGCTTTGAAATTTTCATTGGGGTTCAGGGCGAAGATTTTTATCGTGAAATCAATTTATCCCCTTCTCAAGCTTGGCAAGCCTACGCCTTTGAAGAATATCGTTATCCTGAGCAAATGCCGCCCGTGGCTGCGTACGATATTGAACTGAATCAGCTGAAACGCACCCATTATGGTTTGAATGTGAGTCTGGATTTAACCGAATTTATGCTGAAACATAAACTGAAATGGACAGATTTGTTTATAGGTCTAACGGCTGTGCTAAAAACCAGTCAGGGCGAACAGTTTTATGCCATGCAACACAGCAGTCCTGCAGCCGATTTTCATAATAAACGAGATTGGTTACATCAATTCTAATCTTGACTAGTTTCAAAATGCATAATTGGATTTTCATTTTGTACTTGAGCAGAAATTTGAATAAAAAAAGTGAGGCCGAACCTCACTTTTTTTATGGCTGATTAGGCTATAAGTCTTACTTGTTTAAGCTTGATCAGTCTCGTCATTCGTTTCTGTTTTTTGTGGATTAACTTTTTTCCACGCTTCCAAAGTGTGTTCTTTAGAACGCTGAAACGTTTCAACCAATTGGTCTTTATGTTTCACTGAAATGCTGCTGACATCTTCTTTCAACTCTTTACCCAGTTTAGAAAGATCATCAATAATTGCGCTAAATTCAGTTTTCACAAACTCTTTTAACTCACCTAAGTCTTTAGGTGAACCACCAAACTGTGCTTTCAATGCTTCAATTTTTTGCAATACATCTTGCTTTAATTGACCCAATTGCTCTTGCACACTAGCATTTAATTGCTTCGCTTCGTTTTGCAGTTTTTCCTGCGTTTCAGCGACAACTTCAAGCACCTGTTCTTTGGCATCATGAGTGACTTTTTCAAGCTTTTCAGCACCCTCATGCACCGCATCTTTGATTGCTTTATTGTCAGCTACTGATTTTTCTTGTTCAGTCATTTTGCTTCACCCAAGGTCGTTGTTGTTTATATTTTCAGCATAAATGAATTTGCTCGAATATGGGTTTTGTATTGTTAGACAATCGTAGATTACTTACATTTTACTACATTGCTAAAACATAAATCGGCTAAAAAAAGCAAGCCCTTTATCTTACATATTCATCAGAAACTGAATGGACTTTTGGCGAGCTCATGCGTATAATGCAATGTTAAGTTCAAGCGAGCAGACATAGGAGGGTAGGTTTAAACATTGACCTTCCTTTTTTTTCGTCTACTCGCTTTTTTACAGCCCTATTTTTGTGGTTTTAGTTCAGGAGCTTTGGTTTGAGCACCCCCGCCATTTTAGCCCTTGCCGACGGTACAATCTTTAAAGGTACGTCTATCGGTGCAACGGGAAGTACGACTGGTGAAGTCGTTTTTAACACTGCCATGACTGGCTATCAAGAAATTTTGACCGACCCGAGTTATGCACAGCAACTTGTGACTTTAACTTACCCGCACATTGGGAACACAGGTTGTAATGATGAAGATGTCGAGTCTGGTCGTATTCATAAAGTATGGGCAAACGGTTTAATTATCCGTGATTTGCCTTTACTACACAGTAACTTCCGTTCTAATCAATCTTTAGCGGAATATTTGCAAGCACACAACGTGGTTGCGATTGCAGATATTGATACCCGTAAATTGACCCGTATTTTACGTGCCAAAGGTGCGCAAAACGGCTGTATTCTTGCTGGTGAAAATATCACTGAAGAAGAAGCAATTGCTAAAGCACGTGCATTTGGCGGCTTAAACGGCTTAGATCTTGCAAAAGTATGTTGTGATCCTGAAGGTTTTGAATGGACTGAAGGTTCATGGAAACTTGGCAAAGGCTTTACTCAACCTGAACTTAAATATCATGTGGTTGCATACGATTACGGTGTCAAAACCAACATCCTGCGTATGCTGGCAGACCGCGGTTGTAAACTGACCGTTGTTCCTGCACAAACCCCTGCTGAAAAAGTCCTTGCATTAAACCCAGATGGCATTTTCTTATCAAATGGCCCTGGCGACCCAGCTGCATGTGACTACGCAATTGAAGCTGTAAAAACAATTGTAGAAACCACAAATACTCCTGTATTTGGTATCTGTTTAGGTCACCAAATCCTTGCGCTTGCATCGGGTGCAAAAACGATGAAAATGCCGCATGGTCACCATGGTGCAAACCATCCTGTACAAAACTTAGAAACAGGTACAGTGATGATTACTTCTCAGAACCACGGCTTCGCGGTAGATGAAAGTACCTTACCTAGCAATGTACGTGCAACGCACCGTTCATTGTTCGATGGCACAAACCAAGGTATTCATCGTACAGACAAGCCTGCATTTAGCTTCCAAGGTCACCCAGAAGCAAGTTCAGGTCCACATGACTGCGCACTCTTGTTCGATCATTTCATCGAACTTATTGAAGCCGCTAAGAAGTAATTAAGGAGCGAAATAATGCCTAAACGTACGGATATTAAAAGCATCTTAATTATTGGTGCTGGTCCTATTGTTATTGGTCAGGCTTGTGAGTTTGACTATTCTGGTGCTCAAGCATGTAAGGCGCTTCGTGAAGAAGGTTACCGTGTTATTTTGGTCAACTCTAACCCAGCGACCATCATGACTGACCCTGCAATGGCAGATGCAACTTACATCGAACCAATCACTTGGCAAACTGTTGCAGCAATCATTGAAAAAGAACGTCCAGATGCAGTACTACCGACCATGGGTGGTCAAACTGCACTGAACTGTGCGCTTGCACTAGATGCCAACGGTATTTTAGAAAAATACAATGTTGAATTGATTGGTGCGACCAAAGACGCTATTGAAAAAGCTGAAGACCGCAAATTATTTGACCAAGCCATGCGCAAAATTGGTCTTGAATGTCCAAAAGCGGCAATTGCTGAATCTATGGAAGAAGCGCTGGAAATTCAATCTCGCTTCGGCTTCCCTGTAATTATTCGTCCATCATTCACCATGGGTGGTTCTGGTGGCGGTATTGCATACAACAAAGAAGAATTCCTAGAAATCTGTGAACGAGGTTTCGATCTTTCCCCAACCAAACAATTATTGATTGATGAATCATTGATTGGCTGGAAAGAATACGAAATGGAAGTTGTTCGTGACAAAAACGACAACTGTATTATCGTATGTTCAATTGAAAACTTTGACCCAATGGGCGTACACACAGGTGACTCAATTACCGTTGCACCTGCACAGACATTGACCGACAAAGAATACCAATTGATGCGTAATGCATCTTTAGCGGTACTTCGTGAAATTGGTGTAGAAACAGGTGGTTCTAACGTACAGTTCGGTATTTGCCCAAATACTGGCCGTATGGTTGTAATTGAGATGAACCCACGTGTATCACGTTCATCTGCGCTTGCATCTAAAGCAACAGGTTTCCCAATTGCAAAAGTTGCTGCAAAACTTGCTATTGGTTACACCCTAGATGAACTTAAAAATGACATCACAGGCGGTACAACCCCTGCGTCATTTGAACCATCAATTGACTACGTTGTAACTAAAGTTCCACGTTTCAACTTTGAAAAATTCCCACAAGCAGATGCGACTTTAACCACACAGATGAAATCTGTAGGTGAAGTGATGGCAATTGGCCGTAACTTCCAAGAGTCGATCAACAAAGCGCTTCGTGGTTTGGAAACTGGTTCTTGCGGTTTTGACGAACAAATTGAAGTGGGTGCTGAAGGCGCACGTGACAAAATTTTGGTTGAACTCAAAGTTCCTGGCCCAGAGCGTATTTGGTACGTGGCAGACGCTTTCCGTCATGGCTTCTCTGTAGAAGACGTATTCCAAGCGACCAAAATTGACAAATGGTTCCTCGTTCAGATTGAAGACATTGTTAAAACTGAAGAACAAATCAAATCTTTAGGTTTTGGTGACTTAACTGCTGAAAATGTACGTTCATTTAAACGCAAAGGTTTATCTGACTTACGTATTGCCAACTTGATGGGCATTTCACAAAAGCAATTCCGTAAACAACGTTGGAACATGGGTGTATATCCAGTTTACAAACGTGTAGATACCTGTGCTGCAGAGTTTGAATCTGACACTGCTTACATGTATTCAACTTACGATGAAGAGTGTGAATCAAATCCATCTACCAAAGACAAAATCATGGTCATTGGTGGCGGTCCAAACCGTATTGGTCAAGGTATCGAATTCGATTACTGCTGTGTACACGCAGCCCTTGCTATGCGTGAAGATGGTTACGAAACCATTATGGTGAACTGTAACCCTGAAACCGTATCTACCGATTACGACACTTCAGACCGTTTGTACTTTGAACCAATTACTTTGGAAGATGTACTTGAAATCGTACGTACAGAAAAGCCAAAAGGCATTATTGTGCAGTACGGTGGTCAAACTCCACTGAAATTGGCGCGCGCTTTAGAAGAAGCAGGTGCACCAATTATTGGTACATCACCAGATGCAATTGACCGTGCAGAAGACCGTGAACGTTTCCAACAAATGATTCAACGTCTGCAATTGCGTCAGCCGAACAACAGCATTGTAAAATCTGCTGAAGAAGGTATCGCAGAAGCAGCTAAAGTAGGTTATCCGTTAGTTGTTCGTCCATCTTATGTATTGGGTGGCCGTGCAATGGAAATCGTGTATAACGAAGAAGAACTTAAACGCTACTTGCGTGATGCAGTTCAAGCCTCTAACGATGCGCCTGTATTGTTAGACCGCTTCTTGGATGATGCGATTGAAGTTGACGTAGACTGCGTATCTGACGGTAAAGATGTGGTGATTGGCGGTATTATGCAGCACATCGAACAAGCAGGTATTCACTCTGGTGACTCTGCATGTTCAATTCCACCTTATTCATTGTCAGATGAAGTACAGGACGAAATGCGTCGTCAAACTGTTGCAATGGCAAAAGAATTGGGCGTTATTGGCTTGATGAACGTACAGTTTGCCGTTAAAGGCAATGACGTTTATATCTTAGAAGTGAACCCACGTGCATCACGTACTGTGCCATTCGTTTCTAAGTGTATTGGCGAATCATTGGCTAAAGTTGCAGCACGTTGTATGGCGGGTCAGTCTTTAGAAGCTCAAGGCTTTACTAAAGAAATCATTCCGCAACACTTCTCTGTAAAAGAAGCCGTGTTCCCATTCAACAAGTTCCCTGGTGTAGACCCAGTGCTTGGGCCTGAGATGAAATCTACAGGTGAAGTGATGGGTGTGGGTAAAACTTTTGGTGAAGCATTCTATAAAGCTGTGTTAGGCTCGAATGATCGCTTACCAGGTATCCCAACTGAAGGCGAAGTAAAACATGCATTCTTGTCTGTACGTGAGTCAGATAAACCGCATGTGGCACGTATTGCAAAACAACTGGCTGATTTTGGCTTCAAACTTGTTGCAACAGGTGGTACACACAAAGTAATCACTGATGCAGGTATTGAGTGTGAACGTGTGAACAAAGTGACTGAAGGTCGCCCACACATTGTAGACCGCTTGAAAAATGGTGAGATTCACCTCATCATCAATACATCTGAAGGCAAGCAAGCACAGCAGGATTCGTTCTCAATCCGTCGTTCTGCATTACAAGGTAAAGTGTATTACACCACAACTTTGAATGGTGCAGATGCCGTTTGCCAAGCTTTAGCAATCAAATTACCAATGGATGTATATCGCCTGCAAGACCTTACTGTAGGTTAATACATTTATGAAAAGTCCCGTCACCTTTCGGGTGGCGGGCTTTTTTTCATTTATAGACTTCAATATTTTTAAAGAGGGACAACATGCAACGTTATCCTATGACGCCTGAAGGCAAACACGCTTTAGAGCAAGAATTACAACAGCTTAAGTCGGTTGAACGTCCACGTATTACTGCTGCGATTGCAGAAGCACGTGAACATGGCGATTTAAAAGAAAATGCCGAATATCATGCTGCACGTGAACAGCAAGGTTTCTGCGAAGGCCGTATTCAAGACATCGAAGGTAAATTGGGCGCTTGCCAAGTGATTGATGTAAAAGAGCTTGAACAAAACGGACGTGTGGTTTTTGGTGTAACCGTGACCATTGAAAACCTAGACACCGAAGAGCAAAAAACTTACAAAATTGTAGGTGATGACGAAGCTGACTTTAAAATCAACAAAATTTCAGTAAACTCGCCAATCGCACGTGGCTTATTGGGTAAAAATGAAGGCGATGAAGCCAGAATTGTGACCCCGCAAGGCGAAGTGGAATACGAAATTGTGAATGTAGAATATCTTTAAGTATTAAAGATGACTGCACACGATGCCCCTGTTCCTTAAAATGTAGTCAAACATACTCAAGGACTAATTCGCACTCTGTTAATGTCTTGTTGCCAAGCGTGTAAC